>DHHR01000057.1:0-10215 GCA_002403385.1 Syntrophaceae bacterium UBA4767
GCCAACTTTAACCGGACAGCCGTGAATTGATGAAAATAATTTTATGAATTTGATTAGACAAAAATATTTTAAAATTGGCAGGTGCATATATTGCGATGAAGCGACCAATCGGCTAACCGAGGAGCATGTTGTCCCTTTCAGTCTGGGCGGTAATGCAATAGTTCTGAAAGAGGCTTGTTGCGAAAGTTGCCGTGTCATAACTTCCAAGTGTGAACGTAACCCGATTCACGATAACTGGGCAGAAGTTCGAGCAGCATTAGATTTCCCATCACGAAAAAGGAAACTTTCCGAGGAAACTTTCCCATTGGATGTAATACTTGAAGATGGATCGAAAACTACAATTGATTTAAAAGGAAGAGAAACTTTGGGGCTTGTACAATTCTTGGAATACAATCCGCCAGCGGTTTTTTCTCCGAATGACTATAAATCTGGCGTCATTGTAACCGGAGGAAAGTTGATAGGGTTCGGTGTTAATAAGGAAGACTTCATAAAAAAGCACAAAATAAAAGGCTTCCGTTTAAAAACGATCTTTAAGGGGAATGATTTTGAGAAAATGATTACGAAAATAGCTTATTGCTTCACAATCGCTTGTTGGGGGTTGGACTGCTTTGATGAGCGGTATGTTTTACCAGCGATACTTAACAAGAAAGATGATGTTGGTTATTGGATGGGCTGCAATCTTGATGGCAAAATTATTCCTTTCATTGGAAAGCAGTCAGGTAACTTTGTTATTCAGCCTAGTATTATACAATACGAGTCTGGCAAGAGGGACGTAATCGTCGGTTTAAAGTTTTTCCCAGCCTCGGAAGCCCCAGAATATATTGTGGTTGTCGGAAGTTTAAAATCTGATTTCGAACCGATACAATAAAAACTTTTAAAGCAAGGTTTTATCGTGCCTTAATTCTTGCCAATGTTTTGCCATAAACATAAACCCAAAGGGGATATAAAGGTATAACATATAATGTAGGTCTTGGGGGTCAAATCTTTAATCTTAACAATTCGTTGTGCTGGGTATAGTGAGACATGAAAAAAATGGATGACGAAAAGAACCCTCATCACGGGTAGCCTGTTGCCCGCCTCCTCGGCGTCGTCGATAATGTGTAGGGCCTCATGGGTCCGTCCTTTTCGGACAAGCTCGATTACTTCTTCACCACGGTTTTTCTTTCTGATGCGCCTGAAGAAAAAAAACCTTTCGATAATGGTTGCCACCGCCACGAGCGAACAGAGGGCGATGGGGATCATCATCCATCCGCCTTTTACAAGTATGCGCAACATGTTAGTTCTCCTCTTTTTAAAAAATCCTGTACGATCAGTCTACGAGAGAAAAGCGTATCGGCAGGATAGCTCTGGATGTCACAGGCTGCCCGTTTCTTATGGCCGGAAGAAACGTCGATTTTCTCAACGCCTCCAGAGAAGCTTCGGCAAATGTCCTGTCGGATGCCTCAATGACTTCGGCTTTGGTCAGCCTTCCCGTCGCGTCGATAACTACCGCAAGGACAACCTTTCCTTCTGTTTTTCTTTTCCTCGCCAGTAAGGGATATTCCGGAATTTCTCGATGCAGAAACTTAGGTCCGCTGGGGGAGCCGAATCCTGCATCCCCTTCGCCTGCGCCGGTCCCCCGACCGG
Organism: Syntrophaceae bacterium UBA4767; assembly: GCA_002403385.1. GTDB lineage: Bacteria > Desulfobacterota > Syntrophia > Syntrophales > UBA4767 > UBA4767. Next base: position 1,627 of record DHHR01000057.1, read on the forward strand.
AACCGCCTCCGGCGCCCGCTGCACTGCCGCTGGAAGCCGATGCTTTTCCTTTTTGACCGCCGCCGGTCCCGGATTCGAGCTGTATCCCGCTTGCCGTCTCACTGCGGGTAAAAAACTCATGGGCAGTGATATTCTCTGTCGCAGTCTGAGCCGGTTCCGCCTTTTGCTGCAGCGTTTTTGAAGTCTCCTGCGGCCGTAGGCGGTCCTCTTCTCTTGCCTGCGGCCTGTGCATCTCCAGATGCGGCTTGCCCCGTGGACTGTCCTGTTTTTTTGTTCCGCCGCCCGAAGAAGCGGAGGAGCCCGACCCCTCCAGCATAAAAACCTCGATCGGTCCGGCCGGATGCGTGACCATGAGCGGCAAGGGGACGGAATAAAGGGGACGGTTCTCTTTAAATTCTCTTTAAATTACTCTCTGAATTATGCGGCGCTCCAGCCGAATTGACTTTGGCAGCAAAGCCAATATTGACGTAGTTCTTCTTCAGTGATATCTTCTAATGGTTTATGAAAGTCCAAAACTTGAATACCTCGTCCTGTGGACGGGGATGAAAAGTTTTCCTGCCGAAGGCAGGAGGTAATATGTTATGTTTACGGCATGGGACTGAAGAGAACACCCCATGCGGTGTATGATACGAAATATCATTTGGTATGGGTGCCGAAGTATCGAAAATGGATACTTCGTGGAGATATACGAGAGTGTGTAAAGCAGATTTTTGAGGAGATATCCAATACGCATGGTTTTGAGATAGACGCGATGGAAATAGCTGATGATCATGTACATATATTTTTGTCTTTTCCTCCGGGATACGGCATTTCCAAAGTTGTTGGCATGTTGAAGAGTATCAGCGCAAGCGTGATTTTCAGAGATCATCCTGAGGTAAAGAAACATCTTTGGGGTGGGGAATTTTGGGAAGATGGCTATTTCGCCAGGACAGTTGGCGATAAGGTAACCGCTGAAGTTATACGGAAGCGCAGATAGTGGTTCCGGAAAGCGCCAAGCGGGAAAGAGAGAGTTCTCCTGATGAAATCGAGACTGCGCATCCGGGATATTTGAAAAGCCAGGATACTTTTTATGTCGGCTATTTAAAAGACGTCGGGAGAATCTATCGGCAGACCGTTGTGGATACTTATTCAGCCGTTGCCTTTGCCAAAGTTTATACGGCAAAAATACCGGTTACAGTAGCTGACACATTAAACGACAGAGCGCTTCCGTTTTTTGAACAACAATCCATACCGGTGATGCGGGTCATAACCGACAGAGGAACAGAGTTTCGTGGAACGCCGGATAAGCATCCCTATGAGCTTTATTTACAGCTCAATGAGATTGAACACACAAAGACCAAGGCACGAAGTCCTCAGAGCAATGGTATTTGCGAGAGGTTTCACTAGACGATTCTTAACGAGTTTTACCGGGTTATTTTTAGAAAGAAGATATACAGCAATCTGGAGGTCTTGCAAACAAATCCGGATGAGCATATAATCACTACAACCATGAACGGACGCATCAGGGGAAACGCTGTCAAGGCAGGACGCCGATGCAGACTTTCATTGACGGGAAACAGTATTTTGCCCAGAAAAATTTGGATAATTTAGCGGCTTAACAACAGCGGGCAATCTCGGAGAGACTGACCACTGTCAACTCAAGTATCGTTCAGGATACATAAAATAAGGAGGCTATCAGTATGGCAAAAATAGGCGTTGTTTTATCAGGATGTGGTGTCTTTGATGGGGCAGAGATTCATGAAGCGACACTGACGTTATTTTTTTTGGATAGGGCAGGAGCTGAAATTGTTTGCATGGCCCCCAGTGTTGAACAGTTTGATGTCGTCAATCATCTGGGGGGTGAGAGTTACAGCGAAAAAAGAAATGTTCTGGTTGAGGCTGCTCGTATAGCGAGAGGGGATATACGGGATGTGAAGGATGTTGATGCCGCCATGCTTGATGGTCTGATTTTTCCAGGCGGTTTTGGAGCAGCTAAAAATTTGTGTAACTTTGCGGTCAAAGGGCCTGATTGTACGGTTAATCCGGAAATAGAAAGACTGATAAAAGCTGCCCATAAAGCAAAAAAACCGATGGGATTTTTGTGCATTGCGCCGGTTATTGCTGCGAAGGTTTTAGGCTCTTTTCGCCCGCAAATAACAATTGGCAACGATAAGGACACCGCAGCCGCGCTTGAAAAAATGGGCGCCAGGCATGTTGTATCGGAAGTGGATGGTATTGTGGTTGATCCGGACAATTTGATTGTAACGACCCCTGCTTACATGCTGGGGCCTTCCATTGCCAAGGTTGGATTAGGCATTGAGAAATTAGTCGATGAGGTGATGAAGTTAGTAGGAAAATAGATTGATTATACAGAGCTTTAAAAAAAATGCGGGATATAGACGAACTCGCAAAAAGTCCCAATTGTCATCCTGAGTTTACCGAAGGGTGGTTCATTATGGTTCGACGAGTTCACCATGACAGCCTGAGACCTTCGAAAAACGGCCCCTCACGTCATTCCAACGCGTCACCCCGTGAAAATCGGGGCGGAATCTCTAACGGCCTGAAAACACTGGATTCCCCCGTATCGAGTACGGGGCAGGCTCAAGTCAAGCACGGAATGACGGCAAGGCGATTTAATCACAAATTCAAAGGTCTCAGCCTATATTAAATTCGACTTTTTGCGAGTCCGTAAAAGTTTGGTATCCACATTATTTGCTCAAATGGGGGTACCAAAAAATTTTGCTTAATCTTTCCAGTGCTTTCCTTTGCCCCTACCTCGACCTTCGCTCGGGCCTCCTCCCTGGTCAAATCCTCCTCTAGCCCTCACTTCATGTTTGTCCCAGTATCTTTCTCTTTCCCATCCTCTCCAGTTGCTTTTAACATGGCCATAAGGCATACGCTGATGCCCGGGCGGTATTCGACGATAGTTCGGGGGAAGATTTACAAAGGCTGCCGGAGTTCTCCTCACGCCCCGCCAAGGTCCGTTAAAACCTGAAGCGATATACCAACCGCCATCATGGTGGCGGTACCAATGATCATGATAAAAGAAGATATCGGCGCCGACATCGGGGGCAAAATAGACATATGTTCCTGGAATCACTACCAGCGCCGGCGGCTCGGCAATAACCAGTCCAGGCAGGGGAACGTTTATACCAATATTCACATCAACATCGCCGGCGGCGGCCTTGTAAATATTTCCCATAAGAAACAGGGCAACGAATGCGCATATGGATAGTATTATCGTAATTTTCTTCATTAAGGATACCTCCTCTTACTATTGTTATGAAAATCCCTGCCTTTTCCACCTGCTAAGAGATGCCATCTGTGTCTGTGTGTCTGGGAAATTACATAAAAACCTAAAGAAAGTCAAGGATAAAATCGGGTTTGAAAGAATGGCGCCTTTACGGTTAACTTATCAGGAAACCAAGAACGGTATGGGAATAAAAGTTGCTAAGAAGATTGATAACGCTACCCAGCCTAAAATCTTTCGCTTTTTATCCAGCGGCATCCAATCATACAGCACAGGTGGATGTTTGATTCCCATGACGAGAATGATGCCGGCCCACACAAGCCAGCCTGTCCAACCAGTTAATCCAAGAATAATTAAAAGTGCGATGACGATCTTTGCAATGATTTTGTGGTGGGATCCAAATATAGCATAGGCTATATGCCCTCCATCTAATTGACCAATGGGCAAGAGATTCAAAGATGTTACTAGAAGTCCGATCCATCCTGAAAATGCAATAGGGTGGAGAATGAGGCTATGATGTTCCGGAAGCACGCCATGCACCAACCAGCTAAGAAAAGAAAAAAGGATGGAAGCGCCTAGGGTGATCCCCATTTTTGCGGTTTCGGGCACAATTTCTGAAAGTGTAAGACCGATAAAAAGAACAGGCAAGGCAAATATCATTCCTGCAAGAGGGCCCGCTACACCGATGTCAAGGAGTGTTCTTCTGTCCGTGATCGGAGCCTTCATTTTTATGAAGGCCCCAAAAGTTCCGACAAATGATGGCGCTGGGATGAAATAAGGCAAGGTAACATTTATATGGCGCCTCTTGGATATGAAGTAATGACCGAATTCATGGGCCCCTAGAATCAGCAGGAGAGTAAACGAAAAAGGAATGCCCTTCAACAAACCGGAAGGTGTTTCTAATGGATTGACCCCTTGTTGCAAAGTGCCGGCAATGAGAGTGCTGAAAAGAGTCAACAAGAAAAGCGCTACATTTGCCATGGGAATTTTTTGTAAATTCGTCATACATAAAGTGGACTCTATTAATCCTTACTTTTTGACATCGACTTTTTCTTTTAGCTCCTTACCCACTTTGAAAAAAGGTAATTTTTTAGAATCAACGGTAATATTCCTACCTGTTTTCGGGTTTCTGCCTGTATAAGCTCCATAATTCCTAACCATAAAGCTACCAAAACCCCTAATCTCAATCCTTCCACCCTTTTTTAATTCTTCAGTGAATCCTTTAAAGATTAAATTGATGAGGTCAATAGCTTTTTTCTCGGTCAAATTTTCCTTTTTGCCTAGCGCTTCGATAAGATCGGATTTATTCACGACATCCTCCTTGACAACGGCTGAATCAGTTACAAACTGACTTGAGGTGCTAACCTAAAATACAAACACCTTGAATTAACTGATAATATGTCTTCAGTGCGGGCGACTATCGTTTATTTTCATATGAAAGTCAAGATAATTTTTAAGCATACTTTTGTCTGCTACCAGTTCTTAGGCATTGGCTTTTGATGTATTTTAAAAACGCTTTGTTCGTTGCGTTTTATCCTGGAACTATACAGAAATTTCTTAACTTCTCTTTTTGTCAAATATCGATAATCTCCTTGCTTTAAGCCTACGAGTTGTATATCCGAAACAGCGACTCTGATGAGCCTTGCAACCGTATATCCTAAAGCTTCAAAGGCTCTCCTGATCACTCTGTTTCTGCCTTCTTTGATGGTAAGCGCAACCCAGCAGCTTTTTCTGTTCAGTTTTTCGATTCGAACATTTTGAGATCTGAAGATTCCATCGGATAAAACAACTCCCCTTTCTAAAATTTTAATATCTTTATCCGTTATTCTGCCAATAATTTTTACTCGGTATGTTTTAGAGATTGAAAATTTAGGATGTTGAAGCCTGTGAGCAAAGGTTCCATCGTTCGTCATTAACAAAAGGCCTTCAGAATCATAATCCAACCTTCCTACGGGGAAAACTTTGAGAGTTCCTTCCGGCAATAGCTCCATTACAGTATGACGACCCTCGGGATCTTTAACGCTTGTGATGTAGCCCCTCGGTTTATGTAGGATCAAATATATTTTAGCTTCATTTGAGTCATGGGAAACAAGTTTACCGTCTATTCGAATCTCATCTACGCTGAGATTTGCTTTTGCGCCTAGCTCTCTAACCAGGGTTCCGTTGACGCTTACTCTTCCTTCTTGAATCATCTTTTCCGCACTGCGACGGGAAGCGATGCCGGCTTTGGCTATAATTTTTTGAAGTCTTTCCTTCACATTTGCTTGTCTTGCTGTAGGTCTTTCCATTCCCGTAATGTAGGTAATTCCGAGAGGTCTTTCAAATTAAATGTTTCAAGAAATTTTTTTGTAGTGCCGTATATAAGCGGCTTGCCGGGAATATCTTTCCGGCCCACGATCCTGATCATCTTTTTTTCCAAGAGGCTTTTTAAGGTTCCACCCGTATCAACTCCACGAATTTTATCTATTTCGGATTTCATCACGGGCTGTTTATACGCTATAATGGCCACAGTCTCAATGGCGGCAGGAGTTAGAATAGAATATTTTGTTGTTCTTAATTTTTTTATCCATGGAGAAAATTCCTGTCTGGTGCGGAATTGAAAACCTCCAGCGACAGCCTGAAGGCAGATGCCTCCTCTTCTTTCTTCATATTCTTTGACAAGATCATTTAACATGCGGACAAGTTCCGTTTTCTCAGTTTCCTGTAAAGCATTGCCTATTTTGTCAATGGAGAGAGGAAATTCGGATGCAAAAATGAGCGCCTCCAAAATAGCTTTTGTATTCTCCATTATGACTCCACTGCAAGAAATATCCTGATTATGCCAAATGATCCCACCTGGTAGGCCTTGATGATCCTCATTTTCATGAGCTCCAAAACGGCAAGAAAGGTATATACGATTTCTTTACGGTTTTTCCTATTTTCCAGTAGTTCTGCAAAGTTCAAATTTTTCTGCCGGGTAAGCCTTTCCATAATGTCGTTTATTCTATCTGCCAGAGTTATCTTTTCCGCATCAATTGCCATAGCTTCTGATTTGTCCATACGGGAGATGATTTTCTGAAATGCTTTAATCAGCTCAAACACATCTATTTCAGTAGGCGTTTCTTCCGCCAGAGAAGAAGCGGTGTCGATAGGGCTTCCTCTTTTAAAAACGTCTCTTTCCAACAAGGAAAGGTTGTTCAACCGTGCCGCAGCTTCTTTATAAGTTTGATATTGGAGAAGCTGCCAAACGAGTTCCGCGCGAGGGTCTTCCTCAGTTTCTTTCTCATCTTCATATGGTTGCAATTCAGGAAGAAGCATTCTAGATTTTATGTGAGCCAAGGTGGAGGCAAGGACAAGATATTCTCCTGCAAGATCCAAATCTATGGATTTGAGTATTTCCATGTATTTTAAATACTGATCGGTGATGGTTGCAATGGGGATGTTGTAGATATCGATCTCATTTTTTTTTATGAGATAAAGCAAAAGATCTAACGGACCCTCAAAAATATCAAGCTTAATCTCGTAACTCATGACAGGTTACACGCGATATAAGGTTTCCCAAATCGGCCTCGAATGGTAAGCCCTAAAGAAATATGGAGGAATTTTTAAATGCCGACTTACAAGCTTTCTCATGACAAAGAAGCAATATAGAACGTCAATAAGATAGAGCCTTGCACAAGATCGTTGCTAAATTTTTACGGCTTCCCTAACTTCTTCCATAGTTAGGCGTGCAATCTGCCTGGCTTTTGCGTTTCCCTCTTCCATGATTTCCCTTGCTTCTTTTATGTGGTTCAAGTGGTAGCGCTGACGATCATGGATCGGGCGCATTTTCTGTGCGATATTCCCAGCGAGGCGTTTTTTACAATCCGTGCAGCCTATGGATGCGCTTTGACAGGCATCGGAAATTTCGTGAACTTCCTCTGCCGATGAGTAAAGAAGATGGAAGGAAAAAACATTGCAAATATTCGGCCGCCCGGGATCTTTTTTCCTCTGACGCTGTGGATCTGTGAACATCGCAGAAATTTTGTTGTTTAGCGCCTCTCCAAAATCGCTTATGTAAATCGCGTTTTCATAAGACTTGCTCATTTTCCTGCCGTCAATGCCAAGAAGTTTGGACGCGCTTGTCAGGAGTGACTCTGGAATGGGAAATATTTCTTTATACAAAAAATTAAATCGTCGGGCTATTTCTCGAGTTAGTTCTATATGAGGAAGCTGGTCAACACCAACAGGCACCCCGTAGGCTTTGTACATGATAATATCAGCCGCTTGAAGCACCGGATATCCTAAAAAACCGAAAGTGGATAGGTCTTTTCCAACAAGCTCAGCCTTCATTTCTTTGTACGTCGGGTTCCTTTCCAGCCAGGCCAGAGGTGTAATCATTGACAATATAAGATATAATTCTGCATGTTCTTTGACACTGGATTGAATAAAAAACGTGCTTTTATTGGGGTTCAAACCTACGCTCAGCCAATCAATAACCATCGCAAGACCATTGGCCTTGATTTGATCTGTGTCGTTATATTCACTGGTTAATGCATGCCAGTCGGCCACAAAATAATAACAATCATAATCGCCATTATTTTGAAGATCAATCCAATTCCCCAACGCTCCATGAATGTGCCCCAGATGAAGCTTTCCTGTAGGCCTCATTCCGCTTAATATACGCTTCTTTGGCAAAATTCCCCCGTATTGAATAAAACGACGAGATATATAAAGTTGATGATCTCGTAAGGTTAAATACGCTAAGGCCTCCGGGTAAACTAGAAAATTCGGAGGCCTTAGTTTACATTAATCTGAAAATTTGTCTATTTAACTTTCTCAGCCAAGGCTTTGCCTGCCTTAAATTTTACGACTTTCTTNNNAGAAAGTGCCAAACCCAACCAAGCCCAATTTCCCATTTTTCTTTAGTTCTTTAGCCACAGTTGACACATAAGATTCAAGCGCCTTTGCTGCTGCTGCTTTGGTGATTCCCGCTTCATCCGCCATTACTGCAATTAATTCCGCTTTTGTCATTCTTTCTTATCCCCCTTTCGCTAATTAATAAGGATTGATTAAATAAATCTCTGAAGATGATCCAACCGCCTCACCTTCAGAACTTCAACTTTCCCGCCGTAACTAAGGCCTTTTTTTAGATTTTAAATGTCTCTCCGCTCACACGCGATAAAATACCTGCCCCTTGTAGGAAACCGAGATTCAGCGCACCTTTAGCATAAAGAAAAACACAAATCAAGTGAAAATCTACTTTTTAGAAGTTAGGGCGCATATTTTTCTTTCAGACAAAGACTATCCGACCGTTTGACAAGGAAAATGGTTTAGGTTAGTGGCTTTTAGCTAATTTGGGTTATTGAAGTGATTATGAGTGGAGACCTTTGAAAAACGGC
>DHHR01000057.1:10238-16813 GCA_002403385.1 Syntrophaceae bacterium UBA4767
TCAAGTCAAGCACGGAATGACGGCAAGGCGATTTAATCACAAATTCAAAGGTCTCGAGTGAAAAAAAGAAAAAACTTAGCGCCTTTGCAAAAATAAAAGGCTGGGCTGGGCTTTTAAGACCACCGTTTCATACGGTTGGCATTCTTCCCTTTTTGCTGGGAACTTTACTTGCGTGGAGATTGAGAAGAGTCCAGCGCTTTTAAAAATTCAAGGAATCGTTAAAACACACTTATAAGGAATTTGCGGAAAGTGTGAATATAGAACAATCTGCGGTGGTTGCAGAGGCAGGGCATGGGCGGTGATTATTTGAGTGAAGACCCCCCGTTGTTTTATGCGGGGACATACAAGCGCGTAATCCATGCTCAACACCCAATAATTACAGTCCGATGACTAATGGGGAAGCTTATCTCTTTTTAACCAGAAAATACAATTCTCCATTTTCTTTCAAACTTCCTGCAAGCATCTCTGCTTCATCCCCGCTTCCACAGAATAGATCCACGCGCCCTGGCCCCTTGATTGCTTCACCGGTGTCCTGATTCAAGACGAATCGAGAAAAGGGCAACCGTGATTTTACATTCCCCTGTTCATCCACTACCGGTTTTCTTGTTTTTATATACGCAAGAACGCCTTTCGGAAATATATTCAAATCGGTTGCGATAGAACGTCCAGGCGTTACAGGAAGCTGAAGAGCGCCTTGGGGGCCATTTTTAACCACTCGGAAAAAAATATAACGTTCATTATAGTTTAGAATATCGGAAAGTTCATTTGTATGTTCCTGGAGATATTTTTTTATTTTCTGATAGGATAATTCATTTTGTGCGATTTTCCCTTCCTTGAGCAACTTTGTGGCGATACTCTGGAAAGGGCGTCCGTTTGATCCGGCATAACTGACTCGAATTACGCTTCCATTTGGAAGCCTGATCTTTCCCGAACCCTGCATATGCAGGAAAAACAAACTTATGGGATCATCCACCCAAGCAAGCTCGAGGCCGGCGTTTTTTAACGCGCCTTTTTCTATTTCAGCACGGCTGAAATAGGGCACAATTTCACCATTTTTCAATAACCTCCCCGTAATTCGTTCGTTTCCGTGTTTGATGATGTCTCGGGGAACCCCGTATATAGGGTACCGGAATCTATCCGTTTCCTCCGTGGATCCGTTTAAGACGGGCTCATAATATCCCGTAAAGAGGACTGACCCTTTTTGGTCATAGCCGGTTGCCTTATATATATCAAAGGAAGCTTTTATCTTTCTTAACTTCCCACTATCGGTTTCCGTGTTTTTAATAATGTCAAGAAAAGTAAGAAGAGATTCCTTTAGTTCTTTGTTAGTATAACGATCATTACCGATATCATAAAATTCGTCTTCGTTTAGCCTGTTGTAATACTGTAAACTATTGTTAATGGCCAATTCCAAAGATTCCCAATCGGTGTCATCGATAAAATCAAGCGGGTACTCTGTCTGAATAGGCACAAGATAACTTGGCGACTTTAATGAAGATTCTTCGAATATTGCAGCGCAGCCCCCTGTAAAGAACAGGATGATCCATAGGGCAACGACCATTGTGGACGATATGGAAGGTTGTTTTTGCATAATTAACGTATGGGGAGAGATGTTTTTTTTGTCATAATTCAATAATCATAGCAACTTCATCGCAATAGTCCGGATATTTTGAACATCTGAAACAATCCGACCAGATTTTTTCTGAAAGGCTTGCACGATCTACTCTTTTAAAACCTAAACGCTTAAAAAAATCTTCTTTGTAGGTCAGTGTAAATATCCTGAATAGCTCTAAGGTGATTGCTTCTGAAATGCAGGCCTCTACGAGCGTTCTTCCAATTCCCCGAAGGCGGCAATTTTCATCAACATAGAGCGATCGGACTTCCGCCAAGTTTTCCCAGATGATATTCATCGCGCAGATTCCAATGATAGAATGGTCATCAACTACATAAACGAAAAAATCTCTGAGAGAACCATAAATGTCCATGAGAGAACGGGGAAGCATTTCTCCTTGTGAGGATGATTTGTTTATCATTTTATGAATCGCCTTTACATCGCCGATTCGAGCTTTCCTTAACATATGGCTCCCCCCTTCTTTGTCTTACAACGATGTATATTGAGAAACCCTATCGCCGAGACGCGAGCAACATTTCACGCGCATGCTCTCTTGCTTTCTGGGTGAGTTCAACTCCCCCGATCATCCTAGTGATTTCATCGACACGCTGTTCATCGGAAAGAGAATCCACGGAAGCTTTTGTTCTTTTTCCAGAGACATATTTTAACACTCTGTAGTGCCGCTTGGCAAAACACGCAATCTGAGGCAAATGCGTGATGCACAAAACCTGATGATGCATAGAAACGTCCCTAAGTTTTTTGCCGACAACCTCTGCTGTAGCGCCGCCGATCCCGCTATCCACTTCATCGAAAACCATTGTCCCAATAGAGATTATTTTGGCCAAAGCATTTTTCATCGCCAGAATAATTCTGGAAAGCTCACCACCAGAAGCAATTCGGTTAAGCGGTTTTAAATCTTCTCCTGGATTGGGGGAAAGATAGAACTCAACATCATCAATTCCTTTTGGCCCGAAGGCAGCGGTATTCTTAGCCTCTTGCCTGTTAAAAATAACCTCAAAATTTGCTTTATCCATCCTTAAAGACCGGATTTCATCTTCGATGGCCTTCTTCAGAACAACAGCCGCTTCATGTCTTTTCTGGGAAAGGGAAAAGGCTTTCTCCTGCAAAAGCAGTTTTTGCAGGCTGATGGCGTTTGATACTTTTTTAATTTCTTCATCAGCGGAATTAATCTCCTGTAAATCTTTCGCTATTTCTCCCCTTCGCTGAGAAATCAACTCCAATGATCCACCATGTTTACGCTTCAGGCGTCCCAGCAGTTCCAACCGTTCGTCAATGGCTTCTAGTCTGGCGGGATCAAAAAATAATCGATTTGTGTAATCTCTGATGGTAAAAGCGCAGTCTTCCAGGCGATAATAAATATCTTTGATATCTTCTACGGATAAGGTGAAAGAGGGATCAATATTCTTGATTTCCTGCAGGTTTGTAATGACACCAAGAAGCTCTTCCAAAAGGGAAACTTGTTTGCCGTAAAGAACGTTATAAGCGGCGGCGGCATGGTCCATTAGTTTATTTATATTGCTCAGCGCTTTCTTTTCCTCAAGCAGATTTACATCTTCACCGCTTTTTATATCTGCGTCCTCGATTTCCTTAAGCTGAAATTTCAACAGATCCTCTCGTTCCTGTTTTTTCTGTTGAATAGACTGAAGCTCCCTTAGCTTGGTGTTTAATGCATGGAATTGGTTGTAAATGACTGTGTATTCTGCTCGAAAAGGAAGAATCCCGGCAAACTCATCAAGTATGTCTATATGGCTGTCTGTATTGAGGAGAATTTGATGTTCATGCTGACTGCAAATATTTACCAGAGATTCAGCAATATCTGAGAGCGTTCCTAGTGTTGTAAGATTTCCGTTTATGTAAATCCTGTTTTTCCCGGATCGGGAAACGATCCTCTTGATAATCAGATCATCCCCTTGATAAAAATCCAGGCGTTTCAATTTTTCTTTCAAAGGATCGTTTTGACTAATATCAAAAAGAGCCTCAACTGCGGCTGAATCTTCAGAAGATCTGATTATATCAGCAGATGCGCGATCTCCCAGAAGAAGATTAACCGCCCCGATGATGATAGATTTTCCTGCGCCTGTTTCCCCAGAAATAACGTTAAAACCGCGGTCAAAATCAATTTTGAGTTCATCAATGATAGCAAAGTTTTTTATGTTTAATTCTGCCAACATTTCATCCTTTTTTCGCTGCCGCGGGTAACATACCCCAGCCTAGTTTTGTTCTAAGGATTTCTAAATAATCACGATGTGGAGAAGAAACAAGAGTCGTTGCATGTTTTGATTTCTTAATGGTCATCGCCTCTCCGGAAACCAGGGTAAAGGAAACCTGACCATCCAGAGTTATGGTGGCCCCGTGTTCTTTTGTCCATAGCACGATTTTTATCTTTGATCCTTCAGGTAGGATAAGGGGCCTGTTTGTTAACGTATGCGGGCATATAGGATTCATGATAATGGAGTCCTGCTGAGGGAAAACTATGGGACCACCAGCAGAAAGAGAATAGGCAGTTGAACCTGTCGGGGTCGATACAATGAGGCCATCCGCTTTAAACGTGGTCAGATAGCGATCATCCACCATGGTTTCGAGCTGCACAATTCTTGAAAGATTCCCCCGGTTGATAACCACATCATTGAGTACGGTTCCCTCAATGGAGGTTCCATTGTCATGGTTTAATTCCACGTCAAGCATCATCCGCGTTTCGGTTTGATAATCGCCGCTGAGAATGAAATCAAAGGCCGTGTACATTTCGTTTAAATTAATTTCCGTTAGATATCCAAAACCGCCAAGATTAATGCCCACAATGGGGACATGAAATTCCTTAACGGCTCGCGCTGTTCTTAAAATAGTGCCGTCTCCACCAAAAACTACGAGAAGATCGGCTTGAGAGGCCAGGTTGTTTATATCTATTCCCATGTTTCCCGAAATTTTCCGGGCAATTTCCTCTTCAAAATAGCTTTCTATCCCTTGTTTTAGAAGCCATTTGGCAAAACGAAGAACATCATCAAAAGAACTTTCTTTTGCAATATTTGCAATGATACCGATCTTCTTTATAGACATGAGAACCTCTTAGGAAAAATCTAAATTATCCCCTATCATAAAAAGATTTGAGTGTCTATCCGTAATCGGCGAGCTTTGGCGAAGGAAAGATGAGGCGGATACAGAAGCAAACCGTGCGAATTTCGCCATTACAGATGATGAGATACAGCCAGAGCATTAGCGCGACGACAAATCCAACAGCACAGTTGGCGCTCAAAAAATTGAAGGAACTTCAAGGTTGCGGAAGCGCACATAACGCACCAATTCGAGCAACCTTTTTATCTCCTAGGAAAAAACAAATAATAAGAGCTTACACATCTTTACGCAGCTTTTTGTTTGTTCTTTTTTTAGAGTCCTTTTTAATGACACCCAGAATCTTTTGGGGCCGTCCGGCATGAATCAAACCCGCGGCTCGATCTTTCTTGGCCTGCTCTAAAGCCTTATCGCGCTCTGGGCCAATCGGATATTTTTTCTTGATTTGTAAACAGTAATAACAACAGCGTCCTGTTCTTGTAACCTTCGTTCCACAATTATCGCAATAATTGTTCATAGAAAAAACATGCTTCTTTCTAATCTTTCGGAGGCTTCTGGTAATCGTAAGAATGACTTTTTGGACCATTTTTCTTTTAGACGTATGTCCGGCGATTGGATGTTCTTTAGCAATGTATGCGCCAATATCACATTCCTTGCATTCCAATAAATATGATTCAGGATCATCATAAAAACTTACGCTTCTATAAGCTTTTTCTCTAAGCCTGGCACATTGTGACTTTGACATTTTGCAGTTCATTTTTTCGCAGAAAAAGTAATCGGGCCCGCTTAGAATTTGTTCAATTTGTGAATCCAACTCGGTCATCCAGGTTTCCTTGTCCCGTCATGAACCACCGTCTATTTTCTGGGGCTTGAACGAAAAATTACGGTGCCCGAAAAAACTAAACAGCGCAGTTACAAGGGTTAGCAATGCCCCGGCCAGATAGGGTGAATAAATATCCTTAATGCCCGTGAGGTTCAATATAGCCACGAAAACGGGCAATAGCGCCAAGTTTAAGCCTGCAGCCATGCCGTAAACTGTATAAAAGCGCAGGTATTCGCGCATGTAATTCCCAGTAGTTTTGAACACAAGGAACTTATAACAGATATAGGCTACTGTGATGGCAAAAATATTCGAAATGACGCTAGCCAGCATGTAACCGTACATCATCAAATCGGATAGAATATAAACGAAGACTGCAAAAACAGCATAGCCGAAAAAGGTATTCCACGCCCCTACCAAGAGGTAGCGAACTAATTGTCCTTTGGGAACGTTTACATGATCCAGACTAATCAAAATTTATCCTTTCCTTTTCTACCACTAGCGGACGTTTAAGCGTCTGTGTGTGGATTGCTCCTATATATTCACCCAATATGCCGATAAAAAAAGCTGAACCGACGCGAAAAAAAACATGCCAATGACCAGGGGCGCAAAGCCAAGTTGAAAACTTTTCCAATGGATAAACTTATAGATAAAATAAAAAATCGCCACCAGCAAGTTTACGACACTAAGTATAATACTCCCCAAAAACTGGACAGGGTAATTTGGTGCATGATAGCCTGCCATCCAAAGAAAGGAGAAAAGAGATGGCAAGCAACATGCGCAAGGGACACGATGCGGCATTCAAGGCCAGGGTGGCGCTGGAGGCATTGAAGTCGGATAAAACGATGGCTCAGATTTCCAGCGAGTACGAAGTACATGTGAATCAGATTCGTCAATGGAAACAGAGATTGCCGGATGAAATTCCGAATGTATTTAGCGATCATCGCCGGAAGAAAGCCAAAGACGACGAAGAGATGACGTCGGAGCTCTACAAGCAGATAGGCCAACTTAAAGTCGAAGTGGACTGGCTTAAAAAAAATCGATGATGCTCCAGTT
>DHHR01000021.1 GCA_002403385.1 Syntrophaceae bacterium UBA4767
TTTATTTTCATAATAAGTCAAAATTCGCGGGTTTTGTCATGGTGAGCCCTTCGGCCGGCTCAGGACAGGCCCTGTCGAACCATGACGTAATATCAATTATTTATGTTCACCCTTCGACAAGCTCAGGGTGACAATTGGGACTTTTTGCGAGTGCATCAAGATTTAAAATGACATCAAAAAACGCCGGGCAGATAGTTTGTGGGTAATTGGAATTTGCTGCATTATTTAGGCAGGAGTGGTCTAATTTTAGAAAAGAATTGACAAATTGGCGTTATAAATAATAGCATTGCGCGCTTTTAAAGCGGGGTTTCCTTGTGTTGAAAAACAAGGGATTAGAATCAATAGATGCGGTGCCGCATTTGCTTATGGATAAAAGTAGGGCTATAGAGATTATCAAGAATTTTTCTCGCGCAAAAGTCTTTATCATCGGGGATATAATGGTTGATCATTTCATCTGGGGAAAAGTATCTAGGATTTCTCCGGAAGCGCCAGTGCCAGTTGTTGAAGTGGCCAAAGAGAATTTACTTTTGGGTGGTTCGGTTAATGTGCTCAATAATGTTTTATCCGTCGGAGGAAAAGTGGCCGTAGCTGGTATTATTGGCCCAGACGACATGGGGCGGTGGCTGATTCGTGAATTGCGGAAAATGAATGTGGACACGGATGGCATCGTTGTGGAAGCGGATCGTCACACAACAGTTAAGACACGAATTGTGGCGCATCATCAGCAAATCGTTAGGTTCGATCGAGAAACCACAAAACCTGTTTCTTCCGATAGCCTTTCTAACATATTAGAATATATGAAGAAAATTTGCAAAGATCTGGGGGCAATTGTCATTTCGGATTATAATAAAGGCATGGTTTCGGAACCTTTGCTCAATAGGATAAAAGAAGTTGTGGCGGGCAATAATATTATAATTTGTGTAGACCCCAAGCAGAGCGATTTCTCCATTTATCAGGGAGTTGATGTTATCACTCCCAATCACCATGAGGCAGGACGCGCTCTAGGTATAGGGGATATTAATGGATGCAATAGCGAACGAGATGAAATTATTTGTGAATCTGTGAGGCGCCTTATCGAGCGGTTAGACTTAAAAGCTCTACTTATCACACGAGGCGAGAAAGGGATAAGTCTTTATGAAAGAAATGCTGAAGTTTCACATATTCCTACTGTTGCCAGGGAAGTTTTTGATGTTACAGGGGCAGGGGATACAGTAATAGGTGTGTTTGCCCTTTGTGTAGCCTCCGGGGCTACTTTCGAGGAAGCGGCCATCTTAGCTAATCATGCGGCGGGTATTGTTGTGGGAAAAGTGGGGACCGCTACGGTTACGCAAGAAGAACTCAAGAGGGCTTTATGAGTGAACCAAAACAAGCGGATGTCGTAAAATTGGTTGTGAGTGCCTTTTCCGCGGAAAGTGATATACTGCATAAGGCATTGGAAACAATGACGGATCAATATGGAAAGATGGAT
Organism: Syntrophaceae bacterium UBA4767; assembly: GCA_002403385.1. Lineage (GTDB taxonomy): Bacteria > Desulfobacterota > Syntrophia > Syntrophales > UBA4767 > UBA4767. The sequence continues at coordinate 1,469 of DHHR01000021.1, forward strand.
TTTGTCGGTCCGCTCTTGCCTTTTAATTTCACACATTACTATGCAGATGAGATGGGATTACTTCTCGTAAGACGTTTTGCTTCTTTTGAAAAGCTGATCTGTCCGGAATATTTGCCGGAGATTAAGTTGGTTACAAATGCAGTAGAACGACAAAATATGATAAACGGCCGAAGGAGAGTGAATATTGATCCCGGTTACGTCTCTCAAGCCCACTTGATCCTTGCCACCGGAAAGGGATACACTCATCGGCCCTACCTTAACAAGGGCATTTATGCTGATCTGACGTTAGTTTATCAAGACAAGACATTCAAACCTCTGCCCTGGACCTATCCTGATTATGCCGAAAAGGAATGTTTGGATATGTTTAATAAAATCAGGAAGCGCTACCTTATGCAGCTAAAAGCGTTAAAGGGTTTTGGCAAAATTGTTTGAGTTTATTCTTGATGGTCTCGTAAAAAGCCGGAGATGTCACCCTGAGCTGTTTGTCCTGAGCCAGCCGAAGGGCTCACCATGACAAAACCCGCGAATTTTGACTTTTTACGATTTTGTCATTCTTCTTTAGAAAAATAGGCGTGATTAAGACATCAAAAAATCTACAATTTTAGGGATATTGAATGATTAAAAGCATGACGGGATATGGAAGAGCGGAAGCTCTTATAGATGGAAAGCAATATTCAGCAGAGATCAAATCAGTAAATCATCGTTACCTAGAAGTTTCTCTACGCCTTCCTAATATTTTTCTTCCACTTGATCTCGAGATAAAAAAGAGAATAGGTGAGAGGCTTTCCCGCGGAAGGATTGAAGTATTTATTAAAACGAGTCAAAATGGTCTTCAGGAAAATGAAACCACATTAGAACTCAATCTTCCGTTGCTTCGCAGTTACCATAACCTCTTGCTGCAACTTAAACGGGAATTCAATTTGAAAGATGAAATTTCCATGGAAATGATGTTGGGATTTCGGGACGCTTTTGTGCCCCCGGAGGACAATATAAATATTTCTAAATTTCAAGAAGGCATTTGGCGCGTTTTAGATGAGGCGCTGACAAACCTCATAGAAATGCGTGAGAAAGAAGGCCAAATCATTTACCAAGATTTGCTCTTGCGGATCGGGCTGATTGAAAAAAGTCTTGATGCCATTGAGTTAAAAGCTCCATGCTTGTTAGACCACTATCGAAAACGGCTGATGGATCGGGTAAAAGAATTTATGGGGGCAATTGACGTTGACGGAAATCGTCTAGCTCAGGAAGTTGCGATAATGGCAGAAAAAAGCGATGTAACAGAGGAAGTGGTTCGTTTGAGGAGTCATATCAACCAGTTTTATGCTATGCTAAATAGCAATAATGCAGCAGGAAAGAAAATTGATTTTTTGATCCAAGAAATGTATCGAGAAATCAATACATTGGGTTCAAAAAGTTGTAATGAGGAGATATCGAAATGGGTCATTGAAATTAAAAGTGAACTGGCTAAGTTAAGGGAGCAGGGGCAGAATATTGAATGACAAGTCATTTGAAATAAGAGAAAATTTGTTTGTTGTGGTGTCGGCTCCATCGGGGGCAGGAAAGACTTCCATATGTAAGGCTTTTTTGAAAAGGCATCCGGAAGTTCACTTTTCGGTATCTTATACAACAAGAGCGCCGCGTCCTGGGGAAGTAAATGGGAAAGATTATTTTTTCATTTCTGAAAACGAATTTAAAAGGAAAATTGCCGAAGGCGAATTTGCCGAATGGAATGAGAATTATGGTTATCTCTATGGCACTTCAAAAAAGACTTTGGAATTATTTTCAAAATCAGATCAAAATATGATTTTCGATTTGGAACCGAACGGCGCTATGGCTTTAAATAAAGCTTGTGAAGGTGGCGTTTATGTTTTTGTTCTTCCCCCTACGCTTGATGATCTCATGGTCAGATTGCGAAGAAGGGCTTGTGAGGTAGAAGAAGCAATAAACACTCGTTTTGAAAAAGCATTAGCTGAGATTAATAATATAATGTGGTATAATTATATCATTATCAATAATAACTTGGACGAAGCAGTTGATTATCTGCACTCAATCTATACAGCGGAAAAAAGTCGGACAGAGAGGTTAACGAATAAGCTAAATAGATTCCTAAATAAGGGTATTGTATCTTGAATAAATATGTTTTTATGAAACAATTAGGGGTAGAAGTTTATGGCAAGGGTAACTATTGAAGATTCTTTGAAGAATGCGAAATCAAGATTCGGATTGGTTTTACTAACCGCCCAAAGGGCGAGACAGCTACTCAAGGGCTCAAAACCATTGATAGAAATTAAAAATAACAGAGAAATTGTTGCGGCTCTAAGAGAAATTGCCGCCGGAAAGGTTCTTTATGCCCACCCTGAATTTTTAAAGGGATATAAAGATAATTTCAGATTAGTTGCGGATGATACAGAATTTACTGGGGATGAAGAAGACTATACAGAATAGAAATCCAAGGGAGAACTTGATCTTTGCCTTGGACATTGGGAATGGAAGAGAGGAAATAATTTCTTGGGTGGATCGTCTTCGCCGGCATGTCGGTATGTTTAAGGTTGGAAAAGAAGCTTTTACCCTGCATGGGCCTGAGTTAGTAAGGTTAATACAGGAAAGAGAAGGCAAGGTCTTCCTTGATCTCAAATTTCATGATATTCCTAATACTGTTGCCGGCGCTTCAAGGGCGGCCGTGAAATTGGGGGTATCAATGTTGAATGTTCATGCTCTTGGTGGTAAAAAGATGATGGCCGAAGCTGCCGTTGCCGTCCGGAGAACAGCGGAAGAAACAGGGACGCCAAAACCACTGCTTCTTGCGGTGACCGTGCTGACAAGTTTAGATGACCGAGATATCAAAGAATTGGGGTTTACATGCTCGACAAGTGAACTTGCTTTGAGTCTGGCTAAGATGGCACAAGATGTCGGATTGTCCGGTGTTGTGGCTTCGCCACAGGATATTGTGCCTATCAGAGACGCATGCGGTCAGGATTTTATAATTGTAAGCCCAGCAATTAGAGATGCCAAAGCTTCATCCCACGATGACCAGAAGCGGATTATGTCGGCGAGAGAAGCCATTGAAAAGGGCGCGGACTTCCTTGTGGTTGGAAGACCGATCCGTTTGGCGGAGAATCCCATAAAGGCAGCGGAAGAGATGGTAGAAGCCATTTCGCAGGGGATGAGCATACGGGGCCTCGTAAATGCTAGTCCTAAAAACTTCCGAGTCAGGAAGGGGGGAATAGGACAACTTGTCTGAAAATTTACCATACAGGTAAAATATTCATAATTAGGATAATAATCTTGTAGTCATTGTTTGATAAGTTCTTGGATTCAATTAATTTTCAGACTTTAGGCTCGTTATTATATCGACACAATATTATATGCAACTAATCTATGGCATTCACCCGCTGTCAGAATCCTTGCGGCAACAAGCCGCCAGGAGAATAGAAAAAATATTTATTGCCAAAAATAAAAAGATAAAAAGTATTCAAGAAATTCTTAACTTGGCTTCTAGAGAAAAAATCCCCGTGTTTTTTAAGGAGCGGAATGAACTGGATGGATTGACTAATAGGAAATTTCATCAGGGAGTAATTGGTTTTTGTAAGGATTATGTTTATGCTTCGATAGATGACGTGATTGCTAATTGTCATGAGGCGTTGAGAGGAAAGAGCTTAGTTCTTGTTCTCGATAGTATTACAGACCCTCAAAACTTAGGTTCCCTGATCCGCGTTGCTCATTGCTGTGGAGCCAATGGCATTGTTATTCCTGAAAACCGGGCGGCGTCCGTTACTGATGCGGTTATGAAGGCATCCGCAGGAGCTCTGCAATATCTTCCCGTTGCCATGGTCAAGAATCTTTCCGTTGCTATCGAATATCTGAAAGAGAAAGGATTCTGGATATACGGCGCGGATATTGGTTCAAAGCATCTGATACATCGGATAGATTATGAGGACCATGTGGCAGTTGTAGTGGGTAGTGAAGGAAAAGGCATCCGATCTCTTGTCAAAAAAAAATGTGATTTTTTAGTTTCTATTCCGATGTTGGGTAAGGTTGAATCCTTTAATGTTTCTGTGGCGTCGGGGATAATATTACATGAAATATTGAGGAGATGGAGAGTTATTTTCTAATACTGATGGACTCGTAAAAAGTCCCAATTGTCACCCTGAGCTGTTTGTCCTGAGTTTACCGAAGGGTCGAAGGGTGAACATAAATAATTGATATTACGTCTATATGGTTCGACAGGCTCACCATGACAAAACCCGCGAATTTTGACTTTTTGCGATTTTGTCAATATGGGATTAGAGTATAAAAAGTACGGTATTGTTTTTGCCTTTGTTAGGAGATTTCAAATATGCCAATGTTTATGTGGGAAGCGACGACAAAAGCCGGTGAGCCAAGAAGAGGTGAACTAGAGGCGTCCGATGAATATGCGGTAAGAGGCGCTTTAAGAAGGCAGGGTTTAAGAGCCGTTTTAATAAAAGAGAAACCGAAAGATATCCTTGAATACTTTGCCTTTCTTCAGCCAAAAATTAAAGAGAAAAATGTTGTTATCTTCGCTCGGATATTTTCTACCATGATCAATTCAGGTTTGCCTTTGGTTCAGTGCCTGGATTTGCTTGCCATGCAGGAAACAAATAAGACTTTTGCAAAAGTGATTCGCGCCGTTAAGGAAGATATAGAAGGGGGATCCACGTTAACGGATGCGTTGAAAAAATATCCGAATATTTTTGACGATTTATTTGTAAATCTTGTATCGGCTGGAGAAAGCGGCGGTATTCTGGACGTGATTTTGTCTAGGCTTTCAAATTATATGGAAAAAGCAATAAAATTGAAACGCAAGGTGAAGGGGGCAATGACTTACCCTATTAGTGTTCTTGTCATTTCAATCGCGGTTGTCGCCCTATTGCTGATTAAAGTTATTCCTGTTTTTCAGAAAATGTTTGAAGATGTGGGTGGAGCCTTACCGTTGCCCACACAATTTCTTGTTAATGCCAGTCAATTTACCCGGAGTTACTTTTTGTATATGGTTATCGCAGTGGTAGGTATTTTTTATGCGATAAAAAGATTCTACCGAACCGAGCGGGGAAGGGTTTTAATCGACAGGTGGGTTCTAAAGGCGCCTGTTTTTGGTCCATTGCTTAGAAAAGTGGCGGTGGCTAAATTTACAAGAACCATGTCGACAATGTTGTCAAGCGGCGTTCCCATCCTCGAAGCCCTGGTTATTGTCAGTAAAACTGCGGGAAATAGGATTATTGAGCATGCGTTGCTCGAAACGAGAAAAAGCATCAGCGGAGGGAAAACTATTGCGGAGCCTTTGGCGGAAAGCAAGCTATTTCCGCCTATGGTGGTCCAGATGATTGCTGTCGGCGAAGCTACCGGCGCGATAGATGTTATGTTGGGTAAGATTGCCGATTTCTATGATGATGAAGTGGACGCAGCCGTTAGCGCCATGACTTCTCTCCTTGAACCTCTTATGATGGTTTTTCTGGGGGGCGTGGTAGGCGGAATGCTCATTGCAATGTATCTTCCGATATTTAAAATGGCGTCGGTAGTGGGGTAGCCGCGGAAAAATTCCGCGCAGAGCATGTTCGCAGTGCCTTCAGTAATCTGGTCGGGATGGCGCGATTTGAACGCGCGGCTCCTGCGTCCCGAACGCAGTGCCCTACCAGGCTGGGCTACATCCCGACTAGCACTGTAAATATACAATTTTAAAATAAATGTCTATCATTATATTTAATGAAGATATCCATATAATTTAAAGATAACTCGTGTGGGGAGAGAAGCAAAGGAGATTGTTCTGTGATTATTTATGACTTAAAATGTAAACAAAACCACAAGTTTGAAGGATGGTTCAAAGATAGCGCCGCTTTTGAGGAACAGATTACGAAAAAACTTGTTACGTGTCCCATATGCGGAAACTCGGAAACTCAGAGAGTTCCTTCTACTATTGCCATTATGGGGAAAACTGAAAAATCTCCTGACAGGGACCGATTGAAGGAAATCTCTCCCATGAAGATACTTCAATCTATTCATGAATACCTTGATAAACATTTCGATAATGTGGGGGATAAATTCGCCGAAGTCGCTCTGAAAATCCATCGTGGAGAAGAAGACAAAAGAAATATTCAAGGGACAACAACCGTACACGAAGAAGAGTTCCTCAAAGAAGAGGGTGTTCAATTTGTAAAAATTCCCTTGCCTAAGTTTGATAGTTAATCAGGCTAAACGTCATCCATTTTAAAAAGAAGTGTTTCCCATACGTTTTTGTAGCTCTCTGAATGGATCTTTAATAATGATGAAAGAAGTTTGCGAGAGTATCATAGATGCGATAGGCAATACCCCCCTAGTAAGAATCCGAAGATTAAATCCCAACAAAAAAGTCAAGATTCTGGCAAAATTGGAAAGTTTCAATCCGGGCGGATCGATTAAGGATAGAGCCGCCCTTTATATGATTCAAGGGGCTGAGAATCGCGGTGAGCTGTCAAGGGACAAAATTATATTAGATGCCACCAGCGGGAATACAGGTATCGGCCTGGCGCTTATTGCTGCGGCAAAGGGATACAGATTATGTCTGGCTATGCCGGAATCCGCCACTGAAGAAAGAAAAAGGATACTCAAAGCAATGGGGGCGGAACTGATCTTAACGCCCGCGTCTTTGGGAACAGATGGGGCTATCGAAGCTGTGTATGACCTCCTGCGTAAGAATCCGGAAAAGTACTATGGTTCTGATCAATTTAATAATATGGATAATATGATGGCGCATTATTATAGCACGGCCGAGGAAATTTGGCGGCAGACAAACGGCGCCGTGACAGCCGTGATAGCGTCTCTTGGCACGTCCGGAACGGCTATGGGCATTTCGATGCGGCTTAAAGAGTACAAGTCTGATATTAAGATTATCGGTGTAGAGCCTTATCTGAAACATAAAATACAAGGCTTAAAAAATATGAAAGAATCATATCGACCGGGTATATTTGATAAAAGTCGGTTGGATGAGAAGATTAATGTTCTCGATGAAGATGCCTTTGAGATGGCAAGAAAACTTGCCCGCGAGGAGGGGATTTTCGTTGGGATGAGTTCCGGAGCTGCTGTACATGTGGCTATCGAAAGGGCAAGGGAAGTGGAAGAGGGGGTTTTTGTGGTTATTTGTCCGGATAGCGGGGAACGTTATCTCAGCACGGAACTTTTCAAAGATAAAGAGCAATCCACATTTCAACTGTATAACGCGCTGACTAAAGAGAGAAATTTCTTTAGACCTATTAATCCGCAAAAAGTATTGATGCACTCCTGTGGCCCTACAGCTCATGGCGTTCCACATATCGGCAATTATCGACGTTTTGTAGTTTCTGACCTGGTTCAGCGATATCTCAAACTTAAGGGGTACAAAGTAGAACATATTGTAAATATTATCGATCTTGACGACAAATCTATAAAAGGAGCAGAGCAGGCGGGTTTGGATTTGGCTTTATATACCCAAAATTATGCCGATGCTTTTTTGCGGGATGTTGAAAGATTAAATATCAAACGTAACAAGGAATATCCTAAGGCTAGTGAAACAGTAGATGATATGCTGGCGCTTGTCGAAAAACTCGTTGATAGAGGGTATGCATATGAAAAATTAAGATCGGTTTATTTTGACATATCAAAATTGGATCAATATGGCTGTTTGTGCAATGTAGATTTAAGCAGGATCAAACATGGAAAAACAGTTGATATGGATGATTATGAGAAGGATAGTCCGGGTGATTTTACCCTCTTAAAAAGATCTAGCTTGAGTGAGCTTAAACGTGGCATCTACTTTAAATCCCGATGGGGCAATGTAAGACCAAGCTGGCACCTTGAATGTGCGGCTATCGCCTTGAAATACTTTGGGGATGTTTTTGATATCCATGGAGGGGGAACGGATATTCTTTTCCCGCACTGCGAAAATGTAATGGCTATCGGAAGAGCTCTGACGGGAAAGCCCCTGGCTAATTATTGGTTGAACACAGATCTGGTTATGGTGGAAGGGAAAAAGATGTCTCAGTCACTGGGCAATACCATAACCATAGATGATTTAGAAAAGCTGGGGTATCATGGCAAAGAAATCAGATTTTTCTTGTTGGGCGTCCACTACAGAAAACCGTTGAACTTTTCGTTAAATTCCTTAAAGACAGCGAAAAATTCTCTGCGAAAGATCAATGGATTTATTCAGAGACTGCTTCACTTTAAACCTGGAGAAGGGTATCCTAACTTGGATCAACTTATTTATAATGTTAGGCAAGGGTTTGCCGATGCCATGGACGACGATCTTAATATATCGGGCGCCTTGGTTGTTTTGTTTGAATTTTTGAAAAGTGTAGGCAAACCGTTGTCTCAAGGGATGTTGGATTGTAAGGACAGGGAAAATATTTTGAACGTAATGATGGAGATAGATTCTATTCTGGGGATTATGAACTTTAAAGAAAATCAGCTACCCGAGGATGTCCGCCTGCTTATGAACAAGCGAGATGCCCTAAGAAAAGAAGGACAATGGGAGGAGTCCGATGCAATTAGGGCAAAACTGCTGGAAATGGGTTTTGAGGTGTCGGACACTCCGGATGGAATGAGATGGGAAGCGAAATAAGAGGATCTGGATTATACGGTGAGAGGCCAATGGTTGAAAGCATAAGAAAATCGGTTGTTGCGGGATCGTGGTATCCCAGCAGCCCCAAAATCTTGAGGGCAGATATTGAGGCATATTTTGAGCGTGTTACCGAAAAGCCCGTGCAAGGGAAGATCATAGGCCTTGTCGCTCCACATGCGGGATATATGTACTCTGGCCAGGTGGCAGCGTATGCATATAAGCAGATTATAGGCAGGCTGTATGATGTCGTCATTGTTATCGGACCAAGCCACCGGCTTCCTTTCGACGGAGTTTCTGTTTATAGCCGGGGAGGTTACGAAACCCCTCTGGGCATTGTTCGTGTGCATGAGGAGATTGCCGATAAGATCATAAATAAAAAAGCAAACATAGTAGAGATTAAAATGGCGCATAGGCAAGAACATGCGATAGAAATTCAACTTCCCTTCCTTCAAGTAGCGCTGGGGGATTTCCCTTTTATTCCTCTTGTTATGGGTAACCAGGGCTATCGAACCTGCGAGGCGCTGTCTGAAACAATTATTAAAGCTGTTGGAGATAGGAAAGTCTTGATTGTAGGAAGTTCTGATCTTTCTCACTTTTATCCGTACAGTAGCGCTGTAGAAATGGACAATTTGGCGCTTAAACATATAGGCGGAATGAATGCCCGAGGATTGGCAGATGATATCGAAAATGGCTTATGTGAGGCGTGTGGCGGTGGAGCGATTGTGACAACGATGATGTTAGCCAGGAAACTCGGGGCCGATAAAACAAGACTTTTGAAATACGCCAATTCCGGTGATGTAACCGGGGATAAACACAGTGTTGTAGGGTATACCTCCGCTATATTTTTTGAGGATCAGTTCGTGTAAATAATGAGGGGGGAGGCAAATGGAAGCGGTGAATTTGACTGAGGTAGAAAAAAAAGGACTTCTGGATATTGCCAGAAGGACCATTGAATCGAGGCTGACATCTTCTGAACAGCAGGTATCTGTGGTTGCTTCTAAGAAGCTAGAAGAAAAAAGAGGGGCTTTTGTAACCATAAAGAAACATGGAAAGCTGCGTGGCTGTATTGGCTATATTGAGGCCATCAAGCCTCTTTGTCAAGTGGTGGAAGAAATGGCAGAAGCCGCTGCTTTCAGGGACCCAAGGTTTGTGCCCTTGACATTTGATGAACTCAAGGATTTAGATATAGAGATATCGGTTCTTACGCCCTTGAAACAGGTTAAGGATATTAATGAAATCGAGGTGGGTATTCATGGCATTTATATAGTAAGGAAAGGCAATTCAGGCCTTCTTCTGCCCCAGGTGGCAACAGAGTATGGGTGGGATCGGCAAACTTTTTTGGGGCAGACATGCCTCAAAGCCGGTCTTGATTACAATGCATGGAGAGACAAGGATACTAAAATTTACATTTTTTCTGCCGATGTTTTTAGTGAAACGGGATTAAAATAGAAATGATAAAGGACCTTATTGTTAGCATTTCACGGAAGGAAAGTTTCTTGTCTTTAGAAAACGAATCTTTTTAAATAAGAAAAAATCTTGACAAATAACTTTAATAAAATTAGTATCCGCAGTTCGTTTATTATTTAGGTTTATTTTGTATTTATATATAAAAGATTGGCTGGCGTAGCTCAATCGGTAGAGCAGCTGATTTGTAATCAGCAGGTTGCGGGTTCGAGTCCCATCGCCAGCTCCAGAGGAGTATTTTTAGGTTTGGAGGGGTTCCCGAGCGGTCAAAGGGAGCAGACTGTAAATCTGCCGGCGAGGCCTTCGGAGGTTCGAACCCTCCCCCCTCCACCATATTCTTATATGGGAGGAACAGCAAGGAACCGACTAATGATCGTGGCTTTATGAGCGGGAGTAGCTCAGTGGCTAGAGCGTCAGCCTTCCAAGCTGAGGGTCGCGGGTTCGAATCCCGTTTCCCGCTCCAATTGTGGGTTTTGCTGGATATACTTGGCCCACGTAGCTCAGTCGGTAGAGCACATCCTTGGTAAGGATGAGGTCACCAGTTCAATCCTGGTCGTGGGCTCCATCATAAGGGAAAAAGGTTGGTTATGAGAAGCATAATTACGTTGGCCTGTACAGAATGTAAACAGAAAAACTACACAACAACGAAAAATAAAAAAACCGTGCAAAATCGCCTCGAATTGAAGAAATATTGCAGGTTCTGTAGATCGCATAAGATTCATAGAGAGACGAAATAAAGCGCTTCTGCCCGTTGCAGGCAGGTCAAAAGAGAGAAATGATACTTTGGACAGGCCAGTAGCTCTAATGGATAGAGCGCCGGACTCCAAATCCGGATGTTGGGGGTTCAAGTCCCTCCTGGCCTGCCATCATATTTGCTGGCGAAGGATCATTGGATGTGGATAAGATGAAGTCGTTCATTATTAAAACAAGATTACTTTTAGAGACGATTAGAAATTTTCTTTTGGAAGCAAAGGTGGAGCTGAGAAAGGTCGTATGGCCGAGCATGAAGCAAACTTTGGCGTCCACTTCGGTTGTTATTATTGTTGTTATTATTGTTTCTGTATTTCTTGGTTTTGTTGATTTCGGACTGGCGAAGTTTGTGAAACTGGTCTTAGGTTATTAGCATGTCTTTCAAGTGGTATGTCATCCATACCTACTCAGGGTATGAAAACAGGGTGAAGTTATCTCTGCAAGAGAGGATTGCAGCGGCAGATATGCAAGCTCACTTTGCAGATATTATTATTCCAGAAGAGGATGTGGTTGAGTTGGTTTCGGGAGAGAAAAAAATCTCTAAAAGGAAATTTTTCCCCGGTTATATTCTCATAAGAATGGAATTGGATGAACAGACTTGGCATATTGTTAAAGAAACTCCTAAAGTGACAGGTTTTATTGGAAGCAAGGATAAACCGTCTCCAATTCCCGATAAAGATGTGGAAATTTTAAAAACGAGAATAGATGAAGGAACCTTGAAACCAAAGCCAAAATTCAAATTTGAGATAGGTGATCATGTAAAAATCATTGATGGTCCCTTTACAAATTTTGATGGAATCGTCGATGAAGTGAAAGCTGAAAAAGGGAAATTACGAGTTATTGTCAGTATTTTTGGTAGAGCGACGCCTGTAGAATTGGATTTTATTCAGGTTGTTCAGAGTTAATTATGATGCACTCGTAAAAAGTCCCAATTGTCACCCTGAGCTTGTCGAAGGGTGAACATAAATAATTGATATTACGTCATGGTTCGACAGAGCCTGTCCTGAGCCAGCCGAAGGGCTCACCATGACAAAACCCGCAGATTTTGACTTTTTACGATTTTGTCAATTATGTTACGGAGGGTCTTATTTTAAATTAAAGTAATAATTCTTACCCGTCTGATGGCAGACGGGTCGAGAAAGGTGATTATCATGGCAAAGAAAGTAATTGCAAATATAAAACTTCAACTGAAAGCGGGAAAAGCTACGCCTTCCCCACCTGTAGGGCCGGCTTTAGGTCAACACGGGGTGAATATCATGGAGTTTTGTAAGGCATACAATGCAATGACGCAGAATCAAGAGGGGATGGTTATTCCTGTTATAATAACAGTATATGCCGATCGATCTTTTACATTTGTAACGAAAACCCCGCCCGCTTCGGTGCTCCTTAAACAAGCCGCCAAGATTGCCAAGGGTTCTGGTGATCCCCAAAAGGAGAAGGTTGGAAGCGTAACGGCTAAACAGGTGAGAGAAATTGCCGAGTTAAAACTCAGTGATTTAAATGCCATCAATATTGAGGGAGCAGTTGGGATAATAGAAGGGACCGCAAAGTCCATGGGAATTGAAGTTGCCGGGTAAGCCAGGCGGCGCCAGACAAAAAACTGAAAATCTAATAAAAACACCGTTAGAAATGCTCGGGAGTTTTGTTTTGAGGTTTTATTATGTCTAAAAGGGGTAAACGTATAGTGGAAGCAAAGAGAAAGATTGAATGGGGGAAACGCCATACATTAAGAGAAGCTGTGGAGTTGGTTATCAAAGCGGCAAGTGCAAAGTTTGATGAAACCGTGGATATTGCTGTCCGATTGGGAGTGAAGCCGCAGCATGCCGATCAGATGGTAAGAGGGAGCGTGGTATTGCCAAACGGTTTAGGGAAAACGGTTAGGGTGCTGGTTTTTGCCAAGGGAGATAAGGAAAAAGAAGCCTTAGAAGCGGGAGCTGATTTTGTTGGTTCGGATGATATAATTGAAAAAATAAAGGGAGGATGGCTTGAATTTGACAGGGTTGTTGCCACTCCCGACATGATGGGCAGTGTAGGAAAACTGGGGAAGATTTTGGGCCCCCGCGGACTGATGCCTAATCCCAAAGTCGGCACCGTTACGTTTGATGTGGGAAACGCCGTTCGGGAATTGAAGGCTGGCAAGGTGGAATTCCGAGTGGAGAAGGCCGGCATAGTACATAGTCCGGTCGGCAAAATCTCTTTTGGGGTAGACAAACTAATTGAAAATATCAACGCTATACTGGAAACTATCATTAAATTAAAACCTGCATCTAGCAAGGGGACGTATCTGAAAAATCTGTCGCTGTCTTCTACCATGGGACCTGGGGTTAAGATCGATCCTTTGGATATCAAGAATATTTAGTAGTTCGCTACTATCATGCCGGCAACTAAATATGACAATTCCAGATAGAGAATTGCGCTAAATGCGGGCATCGTTAATAATCGGTTGGTATGTTTAATTTCCGAAGCAATAACGTAATCGAATTACGTAACATAATCACAAAAAGTCCGAGAACGCAGGTACAGAGTTTAAATGATTGTATCGGCCTGCCGAGACAAAACAAGGTATTCTGGCAAGAGCGTGTTTTAAAATTACATTCCTGTAAAATTTCTATGTCCTGCTTAGTTCTCTGATTTTAGTTTGTTTCATGTAAATATTTAATTAGGAAGGAGGTTTGGTAGTGGATCGGGGGACAAAAGAACAGGTGGTAGCAGAGCTTCATGAAAAACTTCGTGATTTGCAATTAGCAGTCCTTGCCAACTATAGTGGGTTGGATGTCAAGAAGATTACAGAGTTAAGAAATGCCTTACGAAAAATCGATACCGAAATCAGAGTGGTAAAGAACACCTTGTTGAGGATTGCTTCAAGGGAAACGGAATTAAGTGTGTTAGACGCGCATTTCAAGGGACCTTTGGCTCTAATTCTGAATCATGGAAAAGATGTTGTGGCGCCGGCGAAAGTTTTAATTGAGTTTGCCAAGAAAAATGCCGAGTTAGAAATAAAAGCAGGCGTGTTGAATGGCAAGTTGTTGAGCAAAGATCAGGTTAATGCTTTGGCCGAGTTGCCAACTCGAGAGGTTCTTTTAGGTAAATTGCTGTCGGTGCTAGTTGGAACACAGACTTCGCTTGTCAATGTGTTAAGCGGGGCTCCACGGAGTTTTATTCAAATGCTTAATGCTTACCGAACAAAAAAGGAAAATGGAAATTAAATTATACAGGAAGGAAAAAGAAAAATGTCAAATCAGATTACGAAAGACGATGTAATAAAGTTTATCGAAGAAATGACCGTTCTTGAGCTATCCGAATTGGTTAAAGAGCTGGAAGAGCGCTTAGGTGTTTCGGCTGCCGCGCCTGTGGCGGTGGCAGCTGCCGCAGGAGTATCCACCCAGGCGGCACAGGAGGAGGAGAAGACAGAATTCGATGCCATCCTTACAGGATTTGGAGATCAGAAAATTCAGGTCATCAAGGTTGTTAGGGCTATCACAGGGCTGGGTCTAAAAGAAGCAAAAGACTTGGTGGATGGCGCGCCAAAGCCTATTAAAGAAGGTGTCTCAAAGGATGAGGCTGCGGATATTAAGAAAAAAATAGAAGAAGTGGGCGGCACAGTAGAAGTTAAATAAACCGCTTTTATATACTATATAGATTGCAGTTGACGAGTCAAGGTACAGTAAAGAAATCTTACTTAAAAAACTCAAAAATAAAAGGATGCCATGGGCGTACTAAGAAAGAATTTTGGTCATATAAGAAAAATATTGGAGATCCCTAATCTGATCGATATCCAACTAAGGTCGTACGATAAATTTCTTCAAAGAAATGTGGAATCGGATAAGCGGGGAAATTTCGGGCTGCAGGGCGCATTCAAAAGTGTTTTTCCTATTTCTGATTTTAGTGGGAAATGTTCCCTGGAGTTTGTCAGTTATAAAATTGGGGATGTGAGATATGACGTTAGAGAATGCACCCAAAAGGGAGTGACTTATGCGGCGCCCTTAAAGATTGTTGTAAGACTTGTGGTTTTTGATGCAGACAGAAATTCCGAACAGAAGCAAATCCGAGATATTAAAGAGCAAGAGATATACTTTGGCGAGATTCCTTTGATGACGGACAACGGGACTTTCATTGTTAATGGAACGGAAAGGGTTATTGTAAGCCAGCTTCACAGATCTCCTGGTATCTTTTTCGATCATGATAAAGGAAAAACTCTTGCGAGCGGGAAATTGATTTACTCTGCGAGGATTATCCCTATAAGAGGGTCATGGTTGGATATTGAGTTTGATTCGAAGGACCTTCTATATGTTCGGATAGACAGAAGAAGAAAAATGCCCGTGACGATCCTCCTTAAGGCTATGGGGAACTCAACAGATTTTATCCTTAATTATTTTTATCACGTTGAACGATTTATTCTGGAGGATGGTAAGTTTTACCTGGTTGTCGATGACTCTCTTTTGGGTGAAAAAGCGCCGGAAGACTTCAAAGAGCCTAAAACAGGTGAAAGCATTGTTAAGAAGGGAAGAAAGGTTACCAAACTTCACTTAAAGAGAATGAATGACCTTGGGATTAATCGAATGCCGGTTGACGAGAGCGTTTTAATAGGGAAAATCTTGTCTTCGAACGTTGTGGACCCTTGCACAGGAAAGGTTTGTTTAAGGTGCAATGACGAACTAACTCTTGAGGGGCTGGAACTTATAAAGGAAAAAGGCATTCGGGAGTTGAGGTTCATTCATCTTGATGAAGAAAAGGCTAATGCCTCCATCAGGGATACTTTGCTTATTGATAAAACCGAAACGGCAGAAGAGGCTACCATAGAAATATATAGAAGGCTCCGCCCCAGTAATCCACCTACACCTGAGACGGCACAGAAGTTTTTCAATAATCTTTTCTTTGCGCCGGAGAGCTACGATCTCTCAGACGTGGGTAGGGCAAAGATGAACTATAAGCTTCGTTTGGATATGCCAACGCATATTACAGTTTTAAGAAACGAAGATATTTTAGCTGCTGTAAAGTATCTGATTGATCTCAAAAACGGTGAGGGAGATTGTAGCGTTGACGATATTGATCATTTGGGTAACAGACGGGTGAGATCCGTTGGTGAACTCATTGAGAATCAGTACCGTATAGGCTTGGTCAGGATGGAACGGGCTACTAAGGAGAAGATGAGTCTCCAAGATATCGAGACCATGATGCCTCATGATCTGATTAATGCCAAACCGGTTTCCGCTGTTGTTAGTGAATTTTTTGGCAGTTCCCAGTTATCCCAATTTATGGATCAAACGAATCCTTTGTCTGAGGTCACACATAAAAGAAGGCTTTCCGCTTTAGGCCCAGGAGGTTTAACCAGGGAAAGAGCCGGCTTTGAGGTTCGTGATGTGCATCCTACTCACTATGGTCGGATTTGCCCCATTGAAACCCCAGAAGGGCCTAATATTGGCTTAATTGTTTCTTTGAGCACTTATGCAAGAGTCAATGAATTCGGTTTTATTGAAACACCATATAGGTCCGTGGTAAACGGCAAAGCATCCGATCAAATTCAATATCTTACGGCCATTGAAGAAGAAAATCAAATTATTGCTCCGGCGGACAGGACGGTTGATAAGAACGGGAAATTTATTGGAGAACTTATTTCTGCCAGGAAAGGTGGAGACTTTCTCGCGGTTACTCCCTCAGAAATTAATATGATGGACGTATCACCCAATCAACTGGTCAGCGCGGCCGCGGCTCTTATTCCTTTTTTAGAACATGATGATGCCAACCGCGCCCTTATGGGGTCAAACATGCAGCGACAGGCCGTTCCTCTCATGAAGCCAGAGGCTCCTCTGGTGGGTACAGGCATGGAAGCGATTGTCGCCAGAGATTCAGGAGCAGTAATCATCGCAAAAAGGGCGGGAGTTGTGGAGACGGTTGATGCATTGAGAATTGTGATTAAATGCGATGCGCCGGAAGGCGATCTGGACATGGATGTGGATATATATAATTTATCTAAATACCAACGCTCCAATCAAGACACATGTTTTAATCAGAAACCCACTGTCAGCAAAGGAGAACGTGTTTCTAAGGGACAAATCATTGCGGATGGTCCTGCTACAGATGATGGAGAGCTGGCTTTGGGAAGAAATGTTATGGTCGCCTTTATGTCTTGGGGGGGCTATAATTACGAAGATTCTATTTTAGTAAGTGAAAAAATTATTAAAGAAGATGTTTATACGTCTATTCACATCGAAGAATTTGAAACCGTTGCCCGTGACACCAAACTTGGGAAGGAAGAAATCACTCGTGACATTCCCAATGTGGGAGAAGAGGCTTTAAAAAATTTGGATGAAAGCGGAATCATTAGAATTGGTGTATCAGTCAAGCCTGGCGATATTTTGGTGGGGAAGATTACACCAAAAGGGGAAACCCAGCTTTCATCTGAAGAAAAACTTCTTAGGGCCATATTTGGTGAAAAAGCGAGTGATGTTCGTGATACATCGCTTAGGGTTCCTCCCGGAGTAAGTGGAACAGTTATTGATGCAAAGATTTTCACTCGGAAGGGCGCTGAGAGAGATTATCGGTCGCAGGTAATTGAAGAAGAGGCCATTTGTGTTTTGCGCAAGGATAAAGAAGATGAGATTAGAATTATTAAAGAGGGCATTAAAGAGAAGATTGCATGTATGCTCGTTGGAAAGACAGCAGCGGCAAAAGTAATGGACTCTAAAAAGAAAGTTCTCCTGAAAAAGGATGAAGAGATTACCCAATATGTTCTTGATGGAATACCCTTTGAGTTATGGAAAGATATAGTTGTTTTTGATGGTGAGTCTGTAGAAGAAAAAATTAATGCTTTATTTAAAAACCTTTCTAAAAAAATTGAGTCCATTGAAGCAGCCTTTGAGGGAAAGATTGACAAATTGAAAGCCAGCGATGAGCTGTCTCCCGGCGTGATTAAAATAGTCAAGATTTACATTGCTATAAAAAGGAAACTTTCCGTCGGCGATAAAATGGCGGGGCGTCATGGGAACAAAGGCGTATTGTCCAGAATTCTTCCGGAAGAGGACATGCCTTATTTTGCAGACGGCACTCCCGTGGATATCATTTTAAATCCTTTAGGTGTTCCTTCGCGTATGAATGTAGGGCAGATTCTGGAAACCCATCTAGGGTGGGCAGCGAAAGAAATTGGTGAAAAGATCAATACCTTAATGGAAAAGCATAATATGAATCATCTGAAGTGTGAGCTGAAAAATATCTATTCTTCCCCCTCGTTTGATCATTTTATAGATGGGCTTTCGGAAGAGGAAATGAGAAGTTTTGTGAGAAAATTGAGTAAGGGCATTCCTGTCGCGTCTCCTGTTTTTGATGGAGCCGAAGAGACTCAGATAAGAGCAATGCTTAAATCTGCTAAGCTACCTGAATCTGGGCAGGCCATTCTATACGACGGAAGAACCGGCGAGCCTTTTGATCAAAAAATTACAGTGGGTATGATTTACATGATGAAACTCCACCATCTTGTGGATAACAAAATTCATGCGCGGTCCATCGGGCCATATTCACTTGTAACACAGCAGCCTTTAGGAGGCAAAGCGCAGTTTGGCGGTCAGCGGCTTGGAGAAATGGAGGTCTGGGCGATGGAAGCGTATGGAGCCGCTTATTCGTTGCAGGAATTTTTGACGGTTAAATCGGATGATGTGGCAGGCAGGACGAGGATTTATGAGACAATTGTAAAAGGGGAACATACCTTGGAACCGGGACTGCCTGAATCGTTTAATGTATTGGTTAAAGAGTTGCAGAGCCTTTGCCTTGACGTGGAATTGATGGAAGAAGAACAATAAACATAGGGCTTGGTTTCTTAGCCAAGCAAACCAAACATTACAGGAGATGTGATCTGTGGAGAACGTCTATAGATATTTCGAAAAACCGAAGGATCCTATTCGGTTTAGCGCAATAAAAATATCCATTGCTTCACCGGAAAAAATTCTTTCTTGGTCTCATGGAGAAGTAAAAAAACCGGAGACCATTAACTACAGGACATTTAAACCGGAACGTGACGGTCTTTTTTGCGCGAAAATATTTGGTCCTCCAAAGGATTACGAATGCCTCTGCGGTCGATATAAGCGGATGAAGCATCAGGGAGTCGTTTGTGAAAAGTGCGGCGTGGAAGTTATTCCATCGAAAGTTCGAAGGGAAAGGATGGGACATATTACTCTGGCTACACCTGTCGCTCATATATGGTTTCTTAAAAGCCTTCCAAGCCGTATTGGCAACATTCTTGATTTAACGCTAAAGGAATTGGAAAGAGTTCTTTATTTTGAATCTTGGATTGTCCTTGATCCAAAAGAAACTCATTTAAAAAAGAAGGAACTCCTTACCGATGAAGAATATAACGATTTAAAGGAACAATATCCCGACAGTGCTTTTGAAATTGGCATCGGCGCTGAAGCCATCCGAAAACTTTTGGAAGAAGTTGATTTAGAGAAGCTTGATGCGGAGCTTCGAGTCGAGTTAAAACCGGACATTTCGGATACGAAAAAGAAAAAGTTAATTAAACGATTGAAAGTCGTCGAATCTCTGCGAAAGTCAGGAAACAAACCAGAGTGGATGGTGCTTACCGTTCTTCCTGTTATCCCTCCGGATTTGCGTCCCTTGGTTCCTCTTGACGGAGGTCGTTTTGCCACATCCGATCTGAATGATCTTTACCGGCGCGTAATCAACAGAAATAATCGATTAAAACGCCTGCAAGAATTAAATGCTCCTGAAATCATCATCAGAAATGAAAAAAGAATGCTTCAGGAAGCCGTAGATGTTCTTTTTGATAATGGAAAACGCGGCAGGGTTATTACAGGAGCCAATAAACGCTCTCTCAGATCTTTATCAGATATGCTGAAGGGCAAGCAGGGAAGATTTAGACAAAATCTCCTCGGTAAAAGAGTTGATTACTCGGGACGATCCGTTATTACTGTAGGTCCTGATTTGAGACTTCACCAGTGCGGACTTCCCCAAAAAATGGCCTTGGAACTTTTCAAACCGTTTATTTATAACCGACTTCACGAAAAGGGCTATGTGACTACCGTCAAAAGCGCCAAGAAGATGGTAGAAAGGGAAACGGCTGAAGTGTGGGATGCGCTGGATGAAGTGATTAGGGAATATCCAGTCATACTTAACAGGGCTCCAACGCTTCACAGATTGGGACTCCAGGCCTTCGAACCTGTCTTGATAGAAGGAAAAGCCATACAACTGCACCCTTTAGTTTGTACCGCGTTTAATGCCGATTTCGATGGGGATCAAATGGCTGTCCATGTTCCTCTATCAATTGAGGCACAGACGGAAGCCAGGGTATTGATGATGTCTACCAATAACATTCTTTCTCCTGCAAACGGGAAACCTATCATTATACCCAGCCAGGATATTGTTTTGGGAATTTATTATCTGACAAGAGTCAATCCGGGCGCTAAGGGAGAAGGGTTAAACTTTTCTGACATTGAAGAAGTTCGATCGGCTCTTGATGCCGGAATTGTTGATCTTCACGCCATGATAAAAGTTCGCATTGAAGGAAAGCAAAAGGAAACGACGGTGGGAAGAATTGTTCTGTATGAAATTGTTCCGGAAAACATCCCCTTCGACTTTGTTAATAGAGTAATGAACAAAAAGGAGCTAGCCAATCTTATTGATATTTGTTATCGCTTATGTAGTGATAAAACAACAGTTTTACTAGCAGATCGCTTAAAGGATCTTGGATTCAAATACGCGACGAAAGCTGGTGTATCCTGTGCCATCCACAATATGGCTGTCCCAGCCAGCAAAAAGGACATTGTGGCAAAGGCGGATAAAGATGTTCTGAAGATACAGAAACAATATATGGAAGGATTGATAACAGACGGAGAGCGCTATAACAAGGTTATCGATATCTGGGCTCAGGCAACGGAGAAGATTGCCTCAGAAATGATGGCCGGCATAAAACAAGAAGAGGTTGAAGATTCTTCTCAAGCATTGCAAAAGAGAGAAAGTTTCAATCCCATTTATATGATGGCTGATTCCGGCGCAAGAGGATCTGCTGTACAGATCAGACAGCTTGCGGGCATGAGAGGTTTAATGGCTAAGCCATCAGGTGAAATTATTGAAACCCCTATTACCGCCAATTTTAGGGAAGGTTTAACCGTTTTACAATATTTCATTTCAACACACGGCGCAAGAAAAGGTCTTGCAGATACGGCTCTTAAGACGGCTAATTCAGGTTATCTTACCAGAAGATTGGTTGATGTGGCTCAGGACTGTATTATTACGGAAGAAGATTGCGGCACCATTGACGGCATATATGTATCTGCTTTAATGGAAGGCGGCGAGATCATCGAGACCGCAGGTGAAAGAGTTCTCGGCAGGGTAGCCTTGGAGGAGATCAGAGATCCGTTTACAAACGAAGTCTTGGTTAAAGCAAATGAAGAAATTAATGAGGACCTCGCTGAAAAAATTGACAGGGCAGGTATTGAAAGAATCAACATAAGATCTGTTTTGACCTGCAAATCTAAGTATGGTGTCTGTGCCATGTGCTACGGGCGAGATCTCGCTCATGGGCATCTTGTTAACATTGGCGAGGCTGTGGGCATTATAGCAGCGCAGTCTATTGGCGAGCCTGGAACTCAATTAACCATGCGCACCTTCCATATTGGTGGAACGGCAAAATTTGAGGAACATTCGACACTTGAATCTAGACACGACGGGAAAATTAAATTTGTAAATCTAAATACCGTGAAGAGCAAAGATGGTAATTTCGTTGTTATGAATCGAAACGGGGAAATTCACGTTTTGGATGAGCAGGAAAGGAGTCGCGGGAAATATCCCGTCCCATATGGCGCCCATCTCAAGGTTCCAGATAAAAGCACGGTGAAGAAAGGTGATTTGTTGGCGCAATGGGATCCTTTTTCTATCCCGATTCTTGCTGAAGTCGATGGTGTCGTAAAGTTTGGTGATATTATCGAGGGCAAGACCATGCAAGAACAGGTTGATGAAGTGACAGGACTCTCTCGAAAGGTGATAGTGGAATTTAAGGGAACAGATGTGAGACCTAGGATTTCCATAAAGGACAAAAAGGGGAAAACTGCAAAAGTTCCGGAAACAAATACGGTGGCTAGACATCTTCTTTCCGTCGGAGCTAACATCGTTGTTTCAGAAGGTGACATTGTTTCCGCAGGTGATATTCTTGCGAAAATTCCACGAGAAACAACCAAAACCAAAGATATTACAGGAGGACTTCCGCGCGTCGCCGAGCTTTTTGAAGCCAGGAAACCAAGGGAGTTTGCCGTGATCAGCGAAATTGATGGAATTGTCTCTTATGGGAAGGATGCAAAAGGTAAACGAAAGGTTGTTATTTCCCCTGAAGTGGGAGAAGAGAAAGAATACCTCATTCCCAAAGGAAAGCATGTAAGCGTTCAGGAGGGCGATCGTGTTTTGGCAGGAGAGGCATTAATGGATGGTGTGCATAATCCCCATGATATTTTAACCATTAAAGGGGAAAAAGAACTGGCGCGGTATTTGGTCGATGAGGTGCAGGAAGTTTATCGTCTTCAGGGTGTCAAAATTAATGATAAGCATATGGAAATCATTGTGCGCCAGATGTTGCGTAGGGTAAGAGTAGTGGACCCAGGGGATTCTTCCTTCATTGCTGACGAGCAGGTAGAAAGATATCGTTTTCAAGAGGAGAATGAGAAAATTGTGGCGAGGGGCGGAAAACCAGCGAGGGGAGAGCCCGTCCTGTTAGGTATCACGAAAGCTTCTCTTTCCACGCAGAGTTTCATTTCTGCTGCATCGTTTCAGGAAACCACGCGAGTCTTGACTGAAGCAAGTATGGCGGGCAAAATAGACTACTTGAGGGGGCTTAAAGAAAATGTGATTATGGGAAGATTAATTCCGGCAGGAACAGGTCTCCCCATGTATAGAAAACTTGGCATAAAGATAGTCGATGATCAGTTGGCTAGTGGGGATGAGATTCAAGAGTCGGAAGGAAAAAGTATTCAAGAAAATGCTTGACATAAGGAATGCGAATTGATAATCAAACCTATTTTGCTAAGCTTAGAAAGGTAGATGCAAAACGAGTCTTGGAGGAATGATGCCGACCATAAATCAGTTAGTCCGAAAAGGAAGGGCGAAGATTGAAAAGAAAACGGCCACGCCTGCGCTTGCGGGTTGCCCACAGCGAAGAGGGGTGTGCGTTAGAGTTTACACCTCGACGCCCAAGAAACCAAATTCGGCTTTGAGAAAAGTAGCGCGGGTTCGCCTTACTAGCGGTTATGAAGTAACATCGTATATACCGGGTGTCGGACATAATCTTCAGGAGCATTCTGTCGTTCTTGTTAGGGGGGGTAGAGTGAAGGATCTGCCTGGTGTAAGGTACCATATTATAAGAGGTACCCTTGATGCGGTTGGTGTTCAGGATAGGAAGCAAGGAAGATCAAAATATGGAGCGAAGAAACCAAGCTAACAGGGAATCTGACCATGCCTAGAAGAAGAGAAGTTCAAAAAAGAGAAATATTGCCTGATCCCAAGTATAATGATAGGCTTGTGGCGAAATTTATTAATTGTCTTTTAAAACAGGGGAAAAAGAGTGTTGCGGAATCAATTATGTATGGAGCCTTTGACATTATCGAAAGCAGGTTGAAAGAATCCCCCGTGGAGCTATTTGAAAAAGCGCTTAATAATGTAAAACCTGTCATGGAAGTCAAGTCAAAAAGAGTTGGCGGTGCCACTTATCAAGTGCCCACAGAAGTCCCACCATCAAGGCGCATGGCTTTGGCCTTTCGCTGGTTGATAACGAACGCGGCGGAACGTACGGAGAAAACGATGAAAGAAAAATTAGCTGCCGAATTGATTGATGCAGCCAATAACAGAGGTAACGCAATCAAAAAGAAGGAAAGTGTTCATAAAATGGCCGAGGCCAATAAAGCATTTGCCCATTACAGGTTTTAACCGCTGTTTTACGGATGGTAAGGATAGCAAAGTAAGCGTTCAGACTAGGGCAAGAAGAATAGAAAAAAGAACCATTCAATTTTAAGGAGGTATAGAGATGGCGAAGAAGAAATTTGAGAGGAAGAGGCCGCATCTAAATATCGGAACGATCGGACATGTGGATCATGGCAAGACAACGTTAACCGCAGCGATTACGAAGCATCTGGCCAAAAAAGGGCTTGCAGAATTTCGGCCCTTTGATTCGATCGATAATGCTCCTGAAGAGAAAGAGAGGGGTGTTACCATCAATATATCTCACGTAGAATATGAAACGGATAAGAGGCACTATGCCCATGTGGATTGTCCCGGCCATGCCGACTACATCAAAAATATGATTTCAGGCGCAGCACACATGGATGGTACAATTCTGGTGGTAGCAGCATCAGATGGCCCTATGCCTCAGACACGAGAACACATTCTCCTTGCTAGGCAGGTTCAGGTTCCTTACATTGTTGTTTATCTGAATAAAGTTGATTTAGTCGATGATCCAGAACTTCTGGATTTGGTGGAGCTTGAGTTGAGAGAACTGTTAACGCAATATGAATTTCCAGGTGACGAGATTCCCATTATTAGAGGTTCTGCATTGAAGGCATTGGAAACGGATGATTCCAATTCTGAGGATGCGAAATCTATCTGGGAGCTTATGGAAGCGGTTGACAACTATATTCCGGAACCTGTTCGTGATTTGGAAAAACCTTTCCTTATGCCTGTTGGTGATGTTTTTACTATTTCCGGCCGGGGTACGGTGGTTACCGGTAGGGTTGACCGTGGTATCGTTAAGACAGGTGATGAAGTTGAGATTGTTGGGATCCGGCCAACGTTCAAGACGGTTTGTACGGGAGTAGAGATGTTTCGTAAAACGCTTGATGAGGGAAGGGCCGGAGATGATATTGGGGTTTTGCTCAGAGGCACTAAACGGGAAGAGGTTGAAAGAGGGCAGGTTGTTGCAAAACCTGGCTCTATAACTCCTCATACGAAGTTTAAGGCCGCTGTTTACGTTCTGACCAAGGAAGAAGGCGGCAGGCACACGCCATTTTTTGCAGGTTACCGTCCCCAATTTTATTTTAGGACAACGGATGTGACCGGGGTAGCAAGTTTGCCTGAAGGGGTGGAGATGGTTATGCCGGGTGATAATGTGGAATTAGAGGTTGAATTGATTACCCCGATTGCGATGGAAGAGCAGCTGCGGTTTGCTATTCGTGAAGGAGGAAGAACGGTAGGCGCCGGGGTTGTCAGTAAGATAATTGAGTAGAAGTTACATCAAATTAGGTAGAATAATGAACGATCAAAAAATAAGGATTCGGCTGAAAGCCTATGATTATAAGCTGCTGGATCGATCGGTAGATGAAATTGTTGAAACGGCGAGGCGGACGGGTGCTCGTGTGGCAGGTCCCGTGCCACTGCCGACAGAAATTAATAAGTATTGTGTCAATCGTTCACCTCACGTGGACAAGAAGTCAAGAGAGCAATTTGAGATTCGAACCCACAAGAGATTGATCGATATTATTGAGCCAACGCAATCTACCGTAGACGCGCTTATGAAGTTGGAACTATCGGCTGGCGTGGATGTCGAGATAAAAGTATAAATTTTGGGAATAAACTAACAAAAAAACATCTGTATAGAGATGTTTTTTGTTTTTGAAAATACTGTGGGGATGATGAGAAAAGGACTTATCGGAAGAAAATTAGGAATGACGCAGGTTTTTTCCGAAGATGGCGCAGCCATCGGCGTGACTGTTGTTGAGATAGAACCGTCAGTGATAATTCAGAAAAAGACAAAAGAAATAGACGGCTATGAAGCCATACAGTTGGGTTATGGGCGAATAAAGCAACAGAAAGTTACCAAAGCTCTTCAGGGACACTTTCGTAAGGCAGATAAAGGTTTCTTTAGATTTCTGCGGGAATTCCGAGTTGCGGTAGGCGATTATGAACTGGGTCAGGAGTTGGACGTCGGCGCCTTCAATGTCGGTGATTATGTTGATGTTACAGGAACCACAAAAGGCAAGGGTTTTGCCGGATCCGTAAAAAGGCATGGCTTCCGTGGTGGGCGTGCGACACATGGTTCCATGTTCCATAGAGCACCGGGTTCTATAGGCGCAAGCGCTGATCCATCAAGAGTATTTAAGGGTAAGCGGTTAGCCGGGCATATGGGAGATGTGAGAAAAACTGTTCAAAATTTGGTAGTCATGGCAGTGAGGCCTGATAAAAATTTGCTTTTAGTGAAAGGCGCGGTGCCTGGAAGCAAAAAAGGGTTGGTTTTGGTTAGAGAATCTGTAAAGAAATGAACAGGCAAGCTTTGGGGTAAGTGAAATGCCGGTTGCAAATGTGTATAACGTTGAAAATGACAAAATATCGGAAATCAAGTTAAACGACGCTGTCTTTGGCGCAGAGATTAATAAGGATGCCATTTATGAAGTGGTAAAAATGCAAATGGCCTCAAGGAGGAGCGGGACCGCTTCGGTCAAAGGGCGGCAGGATGTTAGCGGAGGAGGGAAAAAACCGTGGCGTCAAAAGGGGACTGGTAGAGCGAGAGTCGGGACCATTCGATCCCCTCTTTGGAGGGGGGGAGGAATAGTATTTGGCCCCCAACCAAGAGACTATTCTTACAAGATTTCTAAGAAGGCGAGGAAGGTGGCCTTAAGATCGGCTTTGAGCATGAAGTTTAAAGAAGACAAGATGCTGGTTCTTGCGGATTTTCCTATGAATGAAATCAAGACAAAAGAGTTCAAGGCTGTCGTTGATCGGTTTGGTTTCAAAAAAGTGTTGTTTGTTTTAGATAGACCATATCCTGTTTTGGAAAAGTCATCAAGAAACTTAAAAGGGGTTAAAATGATTAGATCGGAAGGAATCAATGTCTATGATTTATTAAATTATGAACATCTGGTTTTATTGGAACCTTCCGTAAAGATGGTCGAAGGGGCGTTATTGTCATAATGGAAGAGTATCGCATTATTAGAAAAGCGCTTATTACCGAGAAAAGCACTATTGCCAAGGATGGCTGGAATAAATATTTTTTCGAAGTGGATGTCATGGCAAATAAGGTTGAAATCGCTAAAGCGATAGAGAAGCTTTTTAAAGTCAAGGTTAAAAATGTTTGCGTTATGAATGTCCTAGGCAAAAAAAGAAGGACGGGAAGAATCGTTGGACAGAAACGTTCATGGAAAAAAGCAATCGTAACACTTGCTCCTGGGAACCGTATAGAAATCCATGAGGGAGTATAAGTCAAGGCTATACTTTAAGGATTAAGTAAATGGGAATAAAGGCATATAAACCCACATCAGCAGGCAGAAGATTTCAGACATGCTCAGATTTTAAAGAAATCACTTCAACTATACCCGAAAAGAATCTTTTGCGCTCTATAAAAAGGACAGGTGGTCGAAACAGCTATGGTCGAATAACCAGTAGGCATATTGGTGGTGGTCATAAGAGAAAATATCGGTTAATTGATTTTAAACGTGATAAAATAAATGTTTATGCCAAGGTTGCTTCTGTCGAATATGATCCCAATCGTACTTCGAGAATAGCGTTACTTCACTATATTGATGGTGAAAAGAGGTATATAATTGCGCCTGCACAACTTCGGGTGGGAGATAGCGTTTTGAGTTCTGATATTGCAGACATTAAGTCAGGAAACACGATTCCATTAAAAAATATTCCTTTGGGATCCCTGATCCATAACTTGGAACTTAAAGTCGGTCATGGTGGACAGATGATAAGATCGGCAGGGACATATGGGCAGTTGATGGCAAAGGAAGGTCGATATGCTCAAGTAAGGCTTCCTTCGGGGGAAGTGAGAAAAGTTTTTCTTGAATGCAAGGCAACCATTGGACAGGTTGGAAATGAGGAACACGAAAATTTAAGTATCGGCAAGGC
Organism: Syntrophaceae bacterium UBA4767; assembly: GCA_002403385.1. Lineage (GTDB taxonomy): Bacteria > Desulfobacterota > Syntrophia > Syntrophales > UBA4767 > UBA4767. The sequence continues at coordinate 29,103 of DHHR01000021.1, forward strand.
GGGGAGATCGCGGTGGCAAGGAATTCGTCCAAAGGTGCGAGGTGTTGCCATGAATCCCATTGACCATCCTATGGGTGGGGGAGAAGGCAAGTCTTCGGGAGGAAGGCACCCTTGTACGCCGTGGGGTATTCCGACAAAAGGCCACAAAACGAGAACAAATAAAAGCACGGATAAATATATTATAAAAAGAAGAGGTTAGAAGTGGCGCGTTCGATTAAGAAGGGTCCATATGTTGATGAGAAATTACTTGCAAAGGCAAGAAAAGCAGAATCTTCCGGCAATAAGATGGTGATAAAAACCTGGTCTCGTCGTTCAACAATTACCCCTGAATTGATCGGACAGACATTTGCTGTTCATAATGGGAAAAAGTTCATTCCCGTTTTTGTTACGGAAAATATGGTAGGGCATAAACTTGGTGAGTTTGCGCCGACAAGGACCTTTTATGGTCATGCCGGTAGTCGCAAAACCAAGGTACAGAAATGAAGGGTCTATTGTAAGCGATTTCATGAGGTTGTAGAAATATGGAAGCAAGAGCGTCTGCCAAGTATGTGCGGATATCTCCACAGAAAGCGAGGTTGGTAGCTCCCTTGATCAGGGGGAAGAAAATTGATGAGGCGTGTAATGCCCTTCGATTTACGAGAAAATATGCCGCTTTTTTGGTGGATAAGGTTTTGAGGTCAGCCATTGCGAATGCCGGTCAAAATCCTAATATCGATGAAAACATTCTTTATGTAAAAGAGGTTTTTGTTAATCAGGGCCCTTCGTTAAAACGCTGGCGAGCAAGAGCTCAGGGAAGGGCGGCTTCCATAAAGAAGAGAATGAGCCATATTACGGTCGTTCTAGATGAGAAGTAATAGTTTGAGGAGGTAAAGTTTTGGGACAGAAGGTAAATCCGGTTGGTCTGCGACTGGGGGGTATCAAGACCTGGAATTCAATGTGGTTTTCGGGGAAAAATTATTCGAAGTTGCTTCATGAAGATATTCAGATCAGGAAGTTCCTAAAAAGGAAACTTTATCACGCAGGGGTTTCTAAAATAGAAATTGAGCGGGCGGCGAATAAGGCAAAGGTTAATATCTATGCAGCGCGTCCGGGAATTATTATCGGCAAGAAAGGTTCTGAAATTGAGAAACTAAAGAAAGATTTAGAAGGAATTACTTCGGGAGAGGTTATTGTCAATATCCTTGAAGTTCGTAAGCCTGAAACAGATGCTCAATTGGTTGCGGAAAATGTTGCGCTTCAATTGGAACGTCGAGTCGCCTTTAGGAGAGCAATGAAAAAGTGCGTAACATCCGCGCTAAAATTTGGCGCTAAAGGGATTCGCGTAAACTGTTCCGGAAGACTCGGCGGCGCTGAAATGTCCAGAACGGAATGGTATAGAGAAGGAAGGGTGCCCCTTCACACGTTAAGGGCTGATATTGATTATGGCTTTGCTGAAGCCCATACGGCTTATGGGCTTATAGGTATAAAAGTTCTTGTCTTTCATGGAGAAATATTACCTATTAAGAAACAGCGGAATGCATGAAAATAGTAGTAATATCCACGCAATGGCAAATTCTGCTTTTTTTTGAAAGCACTTTCCTAAAAGGGGAACAGAGGTAGTTGGATTATGTTAAGTCCGAAGAGGGTGAAGTATAGGAAATTGCAAAAAGGACGCATGGGCGGGACGCCATCAAAAGGGAATTATATTGCTTTTGGTGAATATGGTCTTCAGGCTGTTCACTGTGGATGGCTGACATCAAGGCAGATAGAAGCCGCGCGTATTGCGATGACGCGGCATGTGAAGCGCGGGGGAAAGGTATGGATCAGGATATTTCCCCACAAATCGATTACCAAAAAACCAGCTGAAACCAGAATGGGGAAAGGAAAAGGCGCGCCCGAGGAGTGGGTTGCCGTTATTAAACCCGGGATGGTTCTTTATGAGATGGAAGGCGTTACAAGAGATATTGCAAGAGAAGCTTTTAGGTTAGCCGCGCATAAACTGCCCATATCTACAAGGTTTCTTTCTCGAGAGGTGACTGATGAAAATTAAAGAGATCAGGGATATGAGTATTGATGAGTTAAAGCAGAAGAATAAGGAACTTGCCGAGGAGATGTTCAAATTACGCTTGCGCCATACTATCAGTCAATTAGATTCTCCTGCCGTGATGGTTCGTGTTAGAAAAGATATTGCTCGCATTAAAACCGTACTGAGGGAAAAGGAGGTTCTTGTGTAGAATATGGCTGACCGGGGCAATAAGAGAACGATAAAAGGTATCGTCGTTAGTGACAAGATGGATAAAACAATTGTTGTTCGAGTGGAAAAGTTGGTTAAGCATCCGATTTTTCACAAGTATTTAAGAAGGCGCTCTAAATATAAGGCACACGATGAGGGGAATGCTTGTCATGTAGGCGATGAAGTTCTTATTGCCCAATCCCGGCCCTTAAGCAGAGATAAGCGTTGGAAGGTGTGTGAAATATTAAAAAAAGCGCAATAGCGGAAGTTAGGGAAGGCACAAGGGAATAGGGAAACTAAGGGGTATTTTATGATTCAGATGCAGACGATTTTGAATGTGGCTGATAATTCGGGCGCCAAAAAAGTTGCTTGTATTAAAGTTCTTGGTGGGTCGAAGAGGCGATACGCGAGCATTGGGGATGTTATTGTCGTATCTGTTAAACAAGCCCTTCCCAATTCCAAAGTCAAAAAAGGCGATGTTATGAAGGCCGTTATCGTGCGAACAGCTAAGGAAGTAAGAAGACAGGACGGTTCATATCTGAAATTTGATGATAACTCCGTTGTGCTTATTACGAATCAGTTAGAACCGGTTGGTACGAGAATTTTTGGGCCGGTCGCCCGAGAACTGAGAGCAAGACAGTTTATGAAAATTATATCTCTCGCGCCAGAAGTATTGTGATATGCGAGATTTCTTTTGCTAATGCTTAAAGAGGAAAACCGGTAAGGAATGAAAAAAAATGCAAACAAGGCGAGTGAAAAAAGGCGATATGGTCGAAGTAATTGCCGGCAAAGAGAAGGGTAAAACCGGTAAGGTAGCGAAGGCTACCGGTAAAAATGACCGTATCATTATTGAGAAGCTAAATATGGTTAAGAGGCATCAAAGACCGGATGCTAAAGGGAAAGGCGGCATTGTTGAAAAGGAAGGGTCTATCCATATTTCGAATGTGCTGTTGGTTTGCAGTAAATGCAATAGGGGTGTTAGGGTAGGTTACAAGATTTTGGATGACGGGAAAAAGGTGCGGGTTTGCCATAAATGTGGTGAGCTCTTGGATTCATAGGCTTGAGGGGAAATGGCACGACTAAAAGAATATTACATAAAAGAGGTTATTCCTGCCTTAATGCGGGAATTTAAGTATAAGAATCCCATGGAAATTCCCAAAATTGAGAAAATTGTTGTCAATATGGGATTAGGGGAAGCGATTCAAAATGCCAAAATCCTCGATAGCGCGGTAGAAGAACTTTCTGCAATTGTCGGACAGAAGCCGGTAATCACCAAGGCCAAAAAGTCAATAGCAACCTTTAAGCTTCGTCAAGGGATGTCTATAGGGTGCAGGGTCACTCTGCGAAAAGACAGAATGTATGAGTTTTTTGATAGACTTGTTAATGTGGCGCTCCCGAGGGTCAGGGATTTCAGAGGAATTTCACCTAAATCATTTGATGGGAGAGGTAATTTTTCCTTGGGTCTTGAGGAACAGATTATTTTTCCTGAGATCGATTATGATAAGGTCGATAAAATAAGGGGCATGAATATCAGTATTGTAACGACAGCAAAAACAGATGATGAGGCAAGGTTTTTGTTAAGACTTATGGGCATGCCTTTTAGAAACTAAGCGTGAAACTGTTATAAATTTCTGGAGGAATTTGGTGTGGCGAAAAAGTCCTTGATTGCAAAAGCGAAGAGGGAAATGAAGTTTTCGGTTAGAGCATATAACCGTTGTCCGATTTGCGGGAGGCCAAGAGGATATTATCGAAAATTTGATATGTGCAGGATATGCCTGAGGAATCTCGCCTTGAAGGGAGATATCCCCGGTGTTATAAAATCTAGTTGGTAAGAGTAAATTGAGGAGTAAGCTATGGGAATGACCGATCCGATTGCGGATATGCTGACGAGGCTCAGAAATGCCAATAGGGTTCGTTTCAAGAGTGTAGATGTTATTTTGTCCCAAGTAAATTTGAATATCGCGAAGGTTTTAAAAAAGACAGGATATATTGGTGGATATGACGTCAAAAAAAATGAGCGCGGCTGCGACGTTTTAAGAATCTACCTCAAATATCCCGACACGAAAAGTGCGATTATTACGGATATACAGAGAGTCAGCAAACCAGGTAGAAGAGTTTATGTCGGAAGTAATGATATTCCTAAAGTTTTAAATGGGTATGGTGTCGCTGTAATATCAACTTCAAAGGGTGTGATAACAGATAAGGAAGCAAGGGAATTGAAAGTTGGAGGCGAAATTATTTGTAATGTCTGGTAGCTGCTGGCATTTGAATGGCGAGGAGCGGGAGAGTTATTTATGTCGCGAATAGGCAAAAAGCCCATTTTGATTCCAGGGGCTGTCAATGTTGTTCAAGACGGGAATTTCGTAAAGGTAAATGGACCAAAGGGCTCTTTAGCTATGCAGATACCACAAGGTATAAGCGTAGCTGTTAGCGATGGGAACATTGTGGTGCAGAGGCTCTCTGATGAGAGAAAAGAGCGCTCATATCATGGTCTAGTCAGAACGCTAATCGGGAATATGGTCACCGGTGTGAGCGCTGGTTTCGAAAAAGGGCTTGAAGTTTCCGGTGTCGGATATCGCGCAGAAGTGGCTGGTGATAGGTTGAAGATGGTCTTAGGTTATTCGAATCCTTTGGAGTATAAGATCCCAAAGGGAATTGATGTTAAGGTTGACAAGCAAGTAAACATTACTGTTTCTGGAACTGATAAACAATTGGTTGGAAGAGTCGCTTCTGAAATTAGATCGCTAAAAAAGCCGGAGCCCTATAAGGGCAAAGGGATAAAGTATGCCGGTGAGCTTATAAGGCGGAAAGTTGGTAAGTCTGTAGGAGCTTAAATTGAAGTGAAAGGGGTTTGCGAGGGGTAAGGAATTGGCATCGAAGAAGGTTGAAATAATAAGAACCAAACGCAAGAAAAGGGTGCGAGGGAAGATTTTTGGAACAGAGGCAAGACCCCGGTTGTCTGTGTTTAGGAGCGCTAGGCATATTTATGTCCAGGCTATCGCAGATAACGTGGGGAAAACTTTGGCAGCCGCTTCAACAACGAGCGGTGAATTGAAGGGACGCCTCAATGAGATGAAAAAGGCTGATTTAGCTAAAGAAGTGGGCTCGCTAATCGCTGAAAAGTTGAAAGCTATCGCTATTGATCGGGTTGTTTTTGACAGGGGCATATATTTATATCACGGGCGTGTAAAGGCGCTCGCTGAAGGAGCGCGGGAAAAGGGATTGAAGTTTTAAGCGAAGATTTGGACTGTAATTTAACGGAACACAAAAAAATAATAAGAGAGAATTATGGAAGAGACTGGATTGCTCGATAGGGTGATAGCCATTAATAGAACTGCAAAGGTGGTCAAAGGAGGCAGGCGGTTTAGGTTTAGCGCGGTGGTGGTAGTTGGTGATGGTCAAGGTTCTGTCGGCGCCGGTTTAGGGAAAGCGCACGAAGTGCCGGAGGCAATAAGAAAAGGCATGGATCAAGCCCAAAAAAACATGATAAAAGTTGCGGTTGTCAATAAAACCATTCCCTATGATGTTATCGGATATTATGGCGCGGGAAAGGTTCTTTTAAAACCTGCTTCCGAAGGTACGGGGCTAATTGCGGGTGGAGCGGTTAGGGCGGTTCTGGAGGTGGCAGGCGTTCATAATATCTTGACGAAGTGCTTGGGTTCCCATAATCCGCATAATCTAGTTAAAGCGACGCTGAATGGCTTGCAACGCTTAATGGAGCCATCTGAAATTTCGGCGCGAAGAGGAGAGAACCTAACCTAGGTATAATTTAATGTGGGGATATGACACGTGGGAGAAAAATTAAAAATAACACTGGTGAGAAGTTACATCGGCCGACCAGAAAAACATAGGAAAATTCTGCACGGAATGGGCCTTTGGAAATTAAATAGGTCTGTGGTGTTAAATGATACGCCTGAAATTCGGGGTATGGTAGAGAAAGTCAACCACTTGGTATGTATGGAAGAACTGAAGGGGACTGAATAATGAATTTGGAGATGCTAAAGCCACCGGCGGGTTCGAGAAAGAAGAAAAAAAGGGTAGGACGTGGCGGTGATCACGGTGGCACCTCCTGCAGAGGCGCAAAGGGACAAAACGCCAGGTCAGGCGGCGGCACAAGGCCAGGTTTTGAAGGGGGACAGATGCCCCTTTCCAGGCGATTGCCGAAAAGAGGTTTTCGTAACCATTTTCGAAAGGATATTGTAATAGTCAATATCTCGCAATTAAAAAGATTCCCGGCAGATTCCGTAATTGATGAAGAAATGCTCATTGCCGGTGGAGTTATAAAGAAGTTAGGCGATAAGATTAAGGTATTAGGAAAAGGGGATATAGGCTATCCTTTATCTTTAAAGGTACACATGATCAGTCGCGCTGCGAGGCAGAAGATTGAAGCTGCGGGTGGATCGATTGTAGAGGTTATCTGATTTGCTGGACGGGTTTTCAAATATATCAAAAATACCAGAGCTGCAAAAAAGAATTTTGTTTACCTTCCTTCTTTTAGCTGTTTATAGAATAGGCGCTCATATCCCCACCCCTGGCATCGACACAGCAGCATTAGCTGCTTTTTTTGAACAGGCCAAAGGGTCTCTTTTGGGTCTTTTCGATATGTTTGCCGGAGGAGCGCTCAGTAATTTATCGGTATTTGCCTTGGGCATTATGCCGTATATCAGCGCTTCTATTATTCTTCAACTATTAACAATTGCGATACCTCATCTGGAGCGGTTGTCTAAAGAGGGGGAGGCAGGCAGGAGGAAAATTACACAGTATACCCGCTATGGAACGATTGTATTAAGCATCATTCAAGGTTTTGGGATCGCAATTGGGCTTGAGAATATGGCTGGACCTACGGGTGTGTCCATTGTTATTAATCCTGGCTGGGGCTTTCGTTTGATGACGGTTATTTCCCTTACAGCAGGCACCGCTTTTATTATGTGGCTTGGGGAACAGATTACTGAAAAGGGAATCGGAAATGGTATATCGTTGATTATCTTTGCAGGTATCGTTTGCAGGGGTCCCCAGGCAATATTTAATACTTTTCGGCTTTTATCAGCAGGTGAAATGGGAGTTGTTTTTATCGTGCTTCTCATCGCTATGATGGTTGCTGTAGTGGGTGTGATAGTTTTTGTTGAAAGCGGTCAGCGAAGAATTCCTATTCAGTATGCGAAACGTGTTGTGGGAAGAAAGGTGTACGGGGGGCAATCCACACATCTTCCCTTGAAAGTCAATACGGCGGGCGTTATTCCTCCCATTTTTGCATCTTCAATCATCATGTTCCCTGCAACAATCGCTAATTTTGTTCCCCATCCATGGATGAAAACGATAGCGGATATATTGAGTCCGGGCAGGGCGGGATATGAGTTGCTTTATGTCATATTTATTGTGTTCTTTTGTTATTTTTATACAGCGGTGACCTTTAATCCTGTTGACGTTGCGGATAACTTGAAAAAATACGGGGGATATATCCCAGGCATTAGGCCAGGCAAAAAGACAGCAGAATATATCGATGGGATTCTGACCAGGCTTACCTTGGGGGGAGCTGTTTATGTGTCCGTAATTTGTGTTTTGCCGAGTTTCCTCATCAGCTATTTAAATGTGCCTTTTTATTTTGGTGGTACGGCTTTGTTGATCGTCGTAGGTGTGGCGCTCGATACAGCGGGACAGATAGAGACCCATTTGTTAACGAGGCAATATGAGGGGTTTATGAAAAAAGGGCGTATTGCAAAGCGTCGTTAGGTTCGACAAGCTCACTAACCATGACAGGCCTGCCTGCAGTAGGTAGGCGCCTGCAATCAGAAGTTGGTATTCGGAATGATTATTCTGAAGTTTCCCGAAGAGATCGAGAAAATGAGGGCAAGTAATCTGATTGTTGCAGAGGTACTGTTGACGCTTAAAGAAAAAGTGAAACCGGGAGTGACGACAGCAGAACTGGAACAATGTGCTGAGAAGCTTGTCAGAAAGAAAAAAGCAGAACCGGCATTCAAAGGATACAGGGGTTATCCATACTCGCTTTGTACATCGGTCAACGCTGAAGTGGTTCATGGTATGCCGTCCGATAGAGAGCTGTCTTCGGGAGATATCATCAGCCTTGATTTTGGGGTATATTACAAAGGTTATTATGGAGATGCCGCAGTGACTGTTCCAGTCGGCGATGTCTCGATAGAGTTACAAAAGCTATTGGCTGTTACGGAATGCGGACTTTATGAGGGCATAAAAGAAGCGCAGCCGGGAAATAGGCTGGGAGATATTTCTGCTGCCGTTCAAAGATGTGTTGAAACGGCGGGGTTTTCAGTGGTGAGAGATTTTGTTGGTCACGGAATAGGGAAAGCGCTTCATGAGGACCCCCCAATTCCCAATTTTGGCATACAGGGAAGGGGGATTGTGTTGAAACCAGGTATGGTCTTAGCCATTGAGCCTATGGTTAATATGGGAAGTTGCAGGGTTAAGATTTTATCTGATGGATGGACAGCCGTTACGGAAGATGGAAAACCGTCTGCCCATTTTGAACATTCCGTGGCTATTACGGATAACGGACCGGATGTCCTCAGTAAAATGAGTTTAAATTAATTATAACCTGTCTGCCGTGACGGCTTTTGCAAAAGAGCGCATAAGGTTTATGGTTGGAGGCAGAAGTATTCAGGTAATAGGATAAGATGGCAAAAGAAGCACCAATAGAAGTTGAGGGGCGAGTGGTCGAACCATTGCCTAATGCGATGTTTCGGGTTGAGCTTGAGAATGGTCATCGAGTTTTGGCTCATATCTCTGGTAAGATGCGTATGCACTTTATCAAAATACTGCCTGGCGATAGAGTTACCGTAGAGCTATCTCCTTACGATTTGACGAGGGGAAGGATTATATACAGGGCCAAATAGAACATGTCATTAATACAACAGAAATTTAATTTGGGATGTTATATTATTAGGGGTGAGTATCGTGAAAGTCCGGTCTTCTATTAGAAAGATTTGCGATAAGTGTAAAATTGTGAAAAGGCGCGGTGTATTGAGAGTTATTTGCGAGAATCCGAAACACAAACAACGTCAGGGCTAGATAAAGCGCATTTTTTATCAGGAGGTTTATAGGTGGCAAGAATTGCGGGTGTTGATTTACCCAAGAATAAACGGATGGAAATTGCCTTGACCTATATATATGGCATAGGTAGATCGAAGGCAAGGGAGATCCTTCAGAAAGCAGGAGTTAGTTTGGACACGAAAACGGACCAACTTGTTGATTCAGAGATAACTTCCATAAGAAATATTATCGATAAGGATCATAAGGTCGAGGGTGATTTGAGGCGGGAAGTGTCCATGTCTATAAAGCGGCTTATGGATATAGGAACTTACCGCGGGTTAAGGCATCGGAGAGGGCTTCCCGTCAGAGGGCAGCGAACAGGTACAAATGCTAGGACTAGGAAAGGTCCAAGAAGGGCAACCGCCGGTAAGAAAAAATGATGTAAAGAGAGTAAGAGGTTCTTAAATAATGGCAAAATCAGTTAAGAAAACGGGGAAAAAGAAGGAAAAGAAAAATATAGTAGAAGGCATAGCACACATCCAATCTACATTTAATAATACGATCGTAACGATTACGGATTTAACTGGCAATGTCATTGCTTGTTCTTCTGCTGGAATGCAAGGCTTCAAAGGATCGAGAAAAGGCACGCCATTTGCCGCTCAGATGGCAGCAGAGGATGCTGTCAAGAAGGCCAAGGAACATGGATTGAGGAAGGTTCAGGTATATGTGAAAGGACCAGGCTCAGGGCGAGAGTCGGCATTGCGATCCCTTCAGTTAACGGGCTTAAATATTAGTTTGATCAGGGATGTTACACCCATCCCTCATAATGGATGCCGCCCGCCCAAGAGAAGGCGAGTCTAGCAGGTATTTAATTTTAAAACATTTTAATACAATAAGAGGGGGAAGTATTTGGCAAGGTATATCAAATCAGCATGTAGATTGTGTCGACGAGAAGGGCTAAAATTATTCCTCAAAGGCGATAGATGCTATACGGAAAAATGCGCTTTTGAGAGGCGTGGTTATGCTCCAGGAGAGCATGGTCAGACACGGAGGAAACAGCACTCTGACTACGGTGTCCAACTGCGGGAAAAACAGAAACTCAAGAGAATGTATGGGCTCTTAGAAAGACAATTTAGGGGTTGCTTTGAAAGGGCCGACAAGCAAAAAGGAATTACAGGAACGCAGCTTTTACTGTTCTTGGAGAGGCGACTGGATAATATGGTTTTTCGAATGGGCTTTGCCAATTCGAGAAATGAAGCCCGACAACTGGTTCGGCATAATCATTTTCTGGTTAACAGCAAGCCCGTAAATATTCCATCCTATACCATTAAAGTTGGTGATCAGATACAAGTACGGGAGGATAGTAAAAAAATGGGGCGTATCGTTGAAGCCATGGAAACGGTTGCGAGGAGAGGCGTGCCGCAGTGGCTGGAAATCGATAAAGAAAACTTTACAGGCTTTGTGAAAGCGCTTCCCGCTCGGGAAGAGTTAACCATGCCGGTTCAGGAACAGTTAATTGTTGAACTTTATTCTAAGTAATCTAGTAAGACGTTCGGATTTGCTAAAGTAGAAATACCCGAAGGGTAGGTGATTGAGGAATGCAAAGAAATTGGAACAGTTTGCTCCGACCTAAGTGCATTGAGATTGATGAGGCGACTCATACGCGTTTTTATGGCGAATTTACGTGTCAACCATTGGAAAGAGGCTTTGGTGTTACTTTGGGGAATGCCTTGAGAAGGGTATTGTTGTCGTCTATCCAGGGCGCTGTGATTGTTTCCGTGAGAATTGAGGGAATTCTTCATGAATTTTCGAGTATTCCCGGCGTCAAGGAAGATGTGACCGATGTGATTTTAAACCTAAAAGGAGTCCGACTAAAGCTTCATCAAGACGGGCCGCGAGTTGTTCGAATTGAGACCTCAACCAAGGGAAATATTACTGCGGGGGACATTGTTACCGATGGCACCGTGGAAGTCCTAAATCCGGAGCATCATATTGCCACACTGGTGGGAGACGCCTCTTTCAAAGCTGAAATGGTCGTGCAGATGGGCAAAGGATATGTCCCTGCGCAGAAAGAAAAGGAAGCTACTCAGCCTGAAGGCACAATTAATATCGATGCTGTTTTTTCACCAATTAGGAAGGTCAACTATAACGTAACTCACGCCCGCCTTGGTCAGGTTGCTGATTATGATAAGCTGGCGCTGAATGTATGGACGGACGGGAGCGTTCTACCTGAAGATGCAGTTGCTTTTGCGGCGAAGATATTGAAAGCGCAATTCGATGTCTTTATTAATTTTGATGAAATTGGGGAAGAAAAAGAGCATCAGGAGACTGAAGAAAAAGATGATATCAATGAGATTTTATCAAGACACGTTGATGATCTTGAGCTATCCGTAAGATCAGCGAACTGTTTAAAGAATGCGGGAATTAATTTAATAGGAGATCTAGTTCAAAAGACCGAAGCAGAGATGCTAAAGACAAAGAATTTTGGTAGAAAGTCTCTAAGTGAAATTAAAGAGATACTTGCAGAAATAGGGCTTACTTTCGGAATGAAACTGGATTTTCCACCATGCAAGAAAGAGGAAAAAGAAAGTTAAATCAAATTTTGGAGGGAAAATGTCGAAATGCGTCACAGAAAAGTGGAGAACAAACTGGGAAGAACGACCAGTCATCGAAAGGCGATGTTAAGAAATATGGTCACTTCCTTTTTGAAATACGAGAAAATTAAAACAACCAATGTAAAAGCAAAGGAACTAAAAAAAATAGCGGAAAAGATGATTACACTCGGTAAGAGGGGCAGCCTTCATGCTAGACGTCAAGCTTTGTCCTTTGTTCGAGATAGAGAAGTAGTTGGAAAGCTTTTTGATGAGTTGTCATCGCGTTATCGGGAACGAGCTGGCGGCTATACCCGCATTATAAAGGTTGGTTGCCGAATGGGTGATAATGCCCCCATGTCTTTGATCGAATTCGTGCGGGATATCGAGAAGAAAGAGAAGGCGAAAAAAAGATTGCTGCCACGGAGGAAAAGAGAAGCGGCGTAGTTCTTAACAAGAGGAAGGTAAAGGGTATGAAAAGCAGGGCTTTAGCCCTGCTTTTTTTATTTTCATTGTAACTTGTGTTTTTGCCTGAAAAGCATTAGACTTCAGTAATTATAAAGAGAAGCAAGGGATGGTACCTTTCCAAATAAAAAGATGAGGGAGGAATACCTTATGACAGAACAAAAAATTGGCGAGGTGATAAAGTTTTTTGCAAAACCAAGTGTTGCTGCAGTTAAAATAATGGCGGGTGAATTAATAGTGGGTGATACGATTAAGTTTGTAGGACATACCACAGACTTGACAATGGTGGTTGATTCTATGGAGGTCAATAGCGAGAAGGTAAACAAGGCTGTGGTGGGCGATTTTATCGGCATAAAGGTTATTGAAAGGGTCCGTCCTGCTGATGAGGTGCTAAAGCTTATTCCCTGATGGCTTTTTAAAGGATTTTTATTTTATATAACTGCCATTCCTTAAGTCTCGAGCCATTAAGAGACAAAGATTAGATGACATATCAAGAATCTCTTAGATTCCTTTCCACATTAGAACATAGAGGTATTAATATGGGTCTCGGACCCATATCAAAGCTTCTTTGCCGTCTTGGCAACCCACACGAAGCATTTGCCAGTGTGTTGATTGGGGGGACTAATGGGAAAGGTTCGATCTCGGCTATGATAGCCTCCATTTTGTTTCAGGGGAGATTTAAGGTAGGTCTTTATACGTCTCCTCATCTAGTGGATGTTCGAGAGAGAATTCGCATTAATGGCGCCATGATTTCTCAAAAAGACATGGCTTCCTCTGTTTTAGCGGTCAAGGAAGGAATTACTCAGGAGGCAACCTATTTTGAGTTTCTGACAGCGGCAGCTTTTTACTATTTTGCGCAGCGGCAAGTGGACATTGCCGTTCTGGAAGTTGGGATGGGGGGACGGCTTGATGCCACCAACATTGTGGAACCTTTGGTTTGTGTGATATCCAGTATTTCTCTTGACCATCAGGCGTATTTGGGGAAACGATTGAAAGATGTTGCTTCTGAAAAAGGCGGTATTGTTAAGAAGAATGGATTGTGTATAACGACGAGGCAAAAAAAACAGGTCATAGGTGTTCTGGAAAATCTCTGCCATGCAAACAAGGCAAAATTATATCGTCTGGGAAAAGACATTAGATTTACTTTGCATAGTGATGGGAGTTTTTCTTACAGAGGTCTCCATAAACAATATGAAAAACTTACTTGTCCGTTAAGGGGAAAACATCAGATTGAAAATGCCGCCCTGGCGATTGCTACAGTTGAAACTATTATGGAGAGAGGCTTTCGCATTGATGAGCAGGCGGTAATCGACGGCATCCGAACGGTAAAATGGGAAGGCAGGCTGGAAGTTCTTTATCAAGCGCCCATGCTGCTGGTTGATGGCGCTCATAATCCGGCGGGGATTTCTGCTTTATGTAATGCTTTGAAACGAGAATTTTCTTACAGACGATTGATTGTCATTTTTGGTGTTCTTGATGATAAAAACTACAAACTGATGTTAAAGAGGTTGCTGCCATTGGCTCACCGCTTTATTGTAGCAAGCCCACGTTCGCCAAGGGCAACTCCAGTAGAAGAACTGTTGCGCGTTGCAAGGTTGTATAAGCCGGATGTTGAGGGAATGCAAGACGCTGCCGATGCCGTAAAAAAAGCATTTGCCTCCACCGATCCCCATGATCTTATTTGTGTAACAGGTTCGCTTTACCTTGTTGGGGAAGTAAAGCAGGCTTTACCCAAAATATTGGAATACATAAAAACATCAGAAAAACACAGATTGCCTGAATAATGAATCCTTGTTTGATGAGCTACCACCTATTCAACAATAAGAAAACATTGGTGAAAATTTTTATCCCAATGTTTTTTCTGTTTTTCTCAATTATTTTTTTAGAGATGATATGGGCTTCGTCTGCCGCCTGCGCGGGTGCAAACGGGAAGGAAGACTTTTCCGGAAAACCTGTCAACATCGAAGCGGACAATATCCATTATGAAAAGGAAAGCGATACTTACAGGGCAAATGGAAATGTGGTCATTCATTTCTCCGGGGACACCCTACTGGCGGATACAGTTATTTTAAAGAAACAGGAAAATGAGATATTTGCCCTGGATCGTGTTAAACTAACAAGTAAAGGCGATATCCTTGAAGGTGACGAGATCATATACAACATAGAGCGAAAGACGGGCACCGTTTATAACGGAAAGGTGTTTTTTGCAAAAAACCATCTGTACTTATGGGGTAACACGATTGAGAAGAGAAGCGATGTCGATTATTATGTGCAGGATGTGAGGACAACTTCGTGTGACGGTGACGTGCCTGACTGGCAATTAACGGGAAGGGAATTGAACGTCACGGCCGATGGATATGGCGCCTTATCACACTGCAAGTTTTTGGTGAGAGATGTTCCCGTCTTTTATACACCCTATTTGATCTTTCCGGCTAAAAGGGAGCGTCAATCCGGATTTTTGTTTCCTCGTTTTGGACAGTCGAATAAGAATGGCTTCGATATGGAAGTTCCATTTTATTGGGCAATATCGGAAAATACGGATGCTACTTTTTATCAGCGCTACATGGCTAAACGAGGATTCCAGGAAGGATTAGAATTCCGATATGCTTTGAGCAAAGATATTTTTGGTCTCTTTTATGGGGATTACATGAATGATGTAAAGAGAATCAAGGAAAGCGAGGATAACTTTAGCCGAAACTGGCAATCAGATCACAACCGGTGGTCATTGTATCTGGATCATGAAATGGCCAATAGTTATGGATTATATATGAAGGCGGATATTCGCAAGATTTCCGACAGATGGTATTTTAAGGATTTTTCATCGCATAACTATTACCGAGATCATTATTCAGCTTCTTCAACCAGCGATGACCATTTTGATCGTGTTCCTTTCCGGGGCGATGAATCTCTCCGGTCTCTTGATTCCACCGTCCGCTTGGGCAAAAACTGGGAATCTTATCATTTATCCGCTCTGGCACGATATACAGATGATTTTGCAAGCGTTTCCAATGATGGAACCTTACAGAAGTATCCGGAAATCAGATTTACAGCGATTAAACAGCCTTTCCTGCATAGCCCCCTGTATGTGGATTTCGACGGGACCTATGATTATTATTACAGAAAGGAAGGACAAAAAGGGCACCTCTACGACTTAAGTCCTGCTTTTTCTTTGCCTGTTGATTTGAATCATATGTTTCAGTTGATTCCCCGAATTGGATGGCGAGAGGTATTCTGGGATCGTGATGATGAAGACAATAAGACAAGTTCTTCGCCCCATGGAAATCGCCAAATTTTTAACGGGGGAATGAGCCTCGACACAGAAATCTATCGGGTTTTTCCAGTTGGGGGTGAGACCATAGAAAAAATAAAACATGAGATTAAATCGGAATTGAGCTATTCTTATATTTCTGATATCAACCAAGAGGGATGCCCAGATTTTATTGAAGGAACAGCTCCGAAGAATGTCTTGACTTATGCCCTGACCAATACCCTTATGGCGCGGCTGAAGGAGAAAGACGGGAATGTCCGTTATGTCGAGTTTATGCGCCTCAAATTATGGCAGGAGTATGACATCAGAGAAGCAAGGCGAGAAGTTGACAGGGAAGAGAGGGCAAGAAGACCTTTTGGCGATATCTTTATGGAGCTTGATCTGACGCCTGTTCAATATTTTCACTACTTCTCCCGCCAATGTTTCGACGTAAATTCAGGGGGTTGGAAACAAAATAACCATGAGGTGGTCGTAAATAATCCCCGTGGCGATTCGGCAACGCTGGGATATCGTTACACGAAGGATATGGTAGAAGAAATAAATTTTTCTTTGACGGCTATGATAACAAGCCGTTTGGATGTTGCTTTTACCTTGAAAAGGAACGAACTCGACCAGAGGACTGTGGAGAGGACATATGGTCTCAATTATCACAGGCAATGTTGGAAAATTCAGTTCGGTCTGACAGATACGCAAGATGATAAAAGCTTTATGCTGAAAATTTCCCTTTTCGGTTTTGGTAATTGATAAGAACGTCCTTTTTGTTGGATGAATTATATAAGCAAACTTTTGTGTGTTAAGTGGATTTTAACCACATTAGACGCGCATATCCCTACAACGACATTGTTCATGATGGGACCTTTCCCGTCATCCCCAGTTCATTGGCAAAGAGGACAAGGTTCGTGAGCTTGTCGAACAACTATTGACGTTGCCTGCCAATAGACAATCTCCTTGACTTAAACGTGAAGAATTGTTAGCTAATCCCGACAGAGGGGAACTGATCATAGGGAGGAAAAGCGCTGTGGCACGTTTAGGCATCATTATTTCAGGAACGATCTTTCAGCAAACAGATATTTTTCATGTCTTGAAAGAAGAAAAAAACGTCGAAACAGAATTTGGAAATGCCCAGCTTCTGGTATCAGATCGCACGATATATCTCTTAAGACACGGGAATGACCCACGGCACTACATCTTGCCACATCTTATTAATTATCAAGCAAATTTAAAGGCGCTAAAAGATATAGGAGTGAGCGAAGTTATTGCCGTCAATTCCACAGGTTCCCTGAAAAAAACTCTTAAACCAGGAACATTGATGGTCCCGCATGATTTCATCATGCTCTCCGGCGGTCTGTCCATTTTCAGCAATAAAGCCGTTCATGTTACTCCTTCCCTAGACGAAAATATCCGGCAGAAATGGCTTAAGGCAGCGCGCCAATGCGGTGTTGAAGTGGTTGATGGAGGCATCTACTGGCAAACCACTGGCCCCAGACTGGAAACCGTGGCCGAAATCGGATTGATGTCTCAGTTTGCGGATGTTGTGGGTATGACCATGGCAAGCGAAGCAATCATCGCCAAGGAACTGGAACTTCCCTATGCCGCGTTATGCTCTATTGACAACTATGGACACGGTCTTGTGAAAAAACCCTTAACGATGGAACAGATCATGCGACAGGCACATAAAAACACCGAAGCCGTCCTTCAAATTATGATGACATATATAGAAAGGAGCTAAAGGTGAGATTTTCAAAGCTTGGAGATGGTGGCGAAACCAGTTTGTTGGGTGGACAGCGTATTCCAAAGTACGATTCCAGGCCTGACACTTACGGAACGCTTGATGAGGCGAGTTCCGTCCTTGGGGTAGCGCGAGCAATGACTAAAAACAAAACGACAAAAGACATTATTTTGGATGTTCAAAAAGACTTGCTTATCTTAGGCGCAGAGTTGTCTTCACTGTCTGAAGATCTTGGTCATCTCAAGCATAGGATTGGCGAAGGCAACGTCAACCGCGTAGAAAAAATCATCGAGGATCTCCAGAAACATGTAACCCTAAAGAACGAATTCATCTATCCGGGAGAAACAGCGGCATCGGCCCAAATTGATGTGGGAAGAACCATCATCAGACGCGCTGAAAGAAAAGCCGCCAGACTGAAAGCAGACGGTATAATCAGCAACACTTTAATCAATAAATATCTCAATAGACTGGCCGACATGCTGTTTACCCTGGCTCGTTATGAAGAACAAAACGGGTAATTTCTTAAAAGGCTCCTAACTGACACGGTTTTATCTTAATTTTTAAGGCTTCACAGACAGATGACACTTTTATCATGGACAGTCCAAGCTCATCGGCAATTTTCCATGTCTTGATACAGGGGAAACAGCCATTGACTAGGTCACGACGGATTGCCCTTTCTATGTACTGATCAAATGTTTCAGCCGGAGTAGTGATTTTTTTTATGGGACGATAGCCAAAAAGCTCCAGCTGGCATTCAGTAATCCATACATTTACAAGATCAAGCGTTGTTCCAACAGCAGCCATCGGAACATGGAGCTCCTCGGCAATGGCGGCAGCTTCAAGGCATGTTATTTCACCGTTTGCTGTCTTTGGCCCTATGGTATCCGCAATTCTCTTATCGATCATCCTCAATCTTTTCTCTTACCGATGCCCCGCCCGCTTTATCCTCATTTTTGGGAAGACCGTTCGGCTCGGCACGCTCTACACGCGGGGTAATGAGTATATCGCTCTTTGGTTCTTCAATAATTCTACGCCGTAAAGCTTCCAGTTGCCCCAAGTCTCTTTCAAAAAATTCCTTCCGTGCTTCCGCCTTGACCGTCATATAATCGTTAAATCCTTCCCTGTCAAGGATAATAAAGAAAAAATTTGTTCATATCTTCTTCCTAGTACATCATTAAATTTCAAAGCATGCGATTTTCGATAGTGCCGCGATTTTTGAATTTACGGAAAATTTTATCAGGATATATCTAAGCCAAAATACATGCAGTAACATCAGATACAAAACATATTGACAGAACTTAAGCATTTTGATTTACGTTTACCGGAACAATCTCCGTTCTACCAGGAACGGCTCGATAGGATGATCAGGGAAACTGTGGGCCAGTTGTCTAGATTCAGCAGGATGGCCCAACAGACCCTGCTTATTTAAAAGATAGGAAATTTCAACCGTACAAATCATCATATCACAAGGAGATACTATGAAAAAGCCCCCAAGCGCCAGTTGACAGTTAAGCCCGAAGGCGTAA
This sequence comes from Syntrophaceae bacterium UBA4767, assembly GCA_002403385.1. GTDB lineage: Bacteria > Desulfobacterota > Syntrophia > Syntrophales > UBA4767 > UBA4767. The sequence continues at coordinate 47,896 of DHHR01000021.1, forward strand.
CAGTTGGTTAGGCTACCAAAGCAAACCAACTAACGAAAGGGGGCAGTTATGATTTACATTGGAATGGATATCAGCAGCAAGAGTTTTGTTATTCATGGGATCGATGAGAAGAAGCGGGTAGTAGTAAATAAAGAGATAGAGCCAACGCGAGGAGGGCTCCAAGGATTGCTCAAGGGATTGGGAGTTCAGCAGAAGCTGGTGATATTTGAGGCGGGGAATCAGTTAAAGTGGATAGCGAAGGCATTACAAGAGGTGGAGGGAGTAGAGATTCACGTTGTTCATCCCAACGAGATCAAATGGATCAATCAGAGCAGTGGCAAGACGGACAAGATAGATGCCCGAAAGCTGGCGCACTTGGGTCGAGGTGACAT
>DHHR01000051.1 GCA_002403385.1 Syntrophaceae bacterium UBA4767
ATCACCTTGTCGGGTAAACTGGAAAGATTGGCAATCGTCCGGTGTTTGATCTTTCCATCTTCACGGTAGTTCTCTCTGAACAGATGGCGATAATAGGTTTTCCCGCGCTGAACGGATTTGGAGGCGTCTATATACATAGTGGCTATCTATATAGAAAATAATAACTGCATTGTTAAGAGTTATTATAATAATATATGCATATATTAGTGGCTACATTTTTTGGCAAAATTGCCATGTTCATGAACCATTACCATTACTTAGAGACTTTTGGGGCTGGAAGATCCGTTTGAATTTGTGATTAAATCGCCTTGCCGTCATTCCGTGCTTGACTTGAGCCTGCCCCGTACTCGATACGGGGGAATCCAGTGTTTTCAATCTGTTATAGATTCCGCCCCGATTTTCATCGGGGTGACGCGTCGGAATGACGTGAGGGGCCGTTGTTCAAAGTTCTCATATTGATATTACTGGCGTCCCCACGGGGATTCGAACCCCGGTTACCGGCGTGAAAGGCCGGTGTCCTAGGCCTCTAGACGATGGGGACCATGTTTGGATTGGCTTAATCGGATTTCACGTTCACTTGCTAGCGTGAAGTGGTGGCTTATATCCTGCTGCGAGAGGAAAAGTCAAGTAACAAAATGAAATCAGTCAAAATATTCCTATTCGAAGACAACCGGTTCGCGAAAAATGGCTTCTTTGGCCTGCATGGCGAGTTCCGCCATCACGGGATGCGTTTCCTTCAGGGACATAATCTGCCGCAGGTTATCCGCCGTCCTTAACACCAATGCGGCAAGATCCCCGTCGGCGATCCCGAATTCATGGACCAGCTCGTCCCAGTCGGCGCCTTCTGCCCAGTCATACATAACCGCTGCCGGCCATCGGTAGACAGGATGAACCTCGAATCCCGCCGTTTTCATCCGCTCCATGAGCGGCTTTACGGATTGAAAAACCCTATCTACAGCATGGCGCAATTCCCCCGGTGTTTTTTTATGTATAATTTTTATGCTCTGAACACCGTCATAAACAAATGGTGCGACAACAGCTGCAAATAGTTTTGCATCGCTTTTGGGAAAAGCTTCACGTTTCAGGCATTCCGCGATAAGCAATGGTTGGTCCAGCCTCAATTTTGAGGCCCAAGCGCCGGTGTCCGTCGGACGGCCATTCTTATCCACAAAACCTTCTTCTATAAGGAAATCCATGTGCCGGCAAAAATCTTCCCAGAGGGGCCTCGGTGCATGGAACGGTATTTCAACTTTGCTTGAATGTTGCTGGAATACGGTAAATGACATGTCAAAGATGCCTTTGATGTTCTCCGGTGTCTGAGATAAAAGAAGATTTAAAACCATGGAAAAATCGCTTCTGAGCTGACCGGATATTTCCTCAGATTTTCTGAACAGCAGCCGTTTGATATGCCTGACATCCATGAAGCGGCCCGGCACCAACAGCATGAATCCGATTTTGTCCTGTCCGCGCCTTCCGGCACGTCCCGTCATTTGGTGGAATTCGATACTTGTCAACGGACTAAATTCATGTCCGTTGAAAATATCCGAGTTGAAAAGAACAATTGTTCTGGCGGGGAAATTGACGCCGGCAGCCACCGTTGTTGTGGCAAAGATTGCCTTGAGATGGCCCCGCTTCATCATTATTTCGATAAAGAATTTCCATGCGGGAAGTTGCCCTCCATGGTGCGCAGCAACCCTCGATGCCTTAATGTATCTTAGCTGTTTATGCTTTTCCAGAAACGGAAAACGGCTGAGAAGTTCTTGCAATGTATAGTTGAAGGCATCATCTTCAGCATCGCATTCACTCGCGTGACATGTCTTAAGCGCCGCATCGCACTCTGTCCGGGATTTCAGAAAAAAAATAGCCGGCAAGAGTTGAAATTTTTCCAGCGCCGAAATGATGTTGCCGAAATGATGTTGCCTTCCCCGGCGAAAATGGGGGGCTTCTTCGAGGAATGTTTTCACCTTACCATAAAGGTTTGCCTTTTCTAAAAGAGGCATGACCTTCCCTGAAGGATGGAGAAACAGGGGATAGAGGGGCACAGGTCTTTTTTCTTCTCTGACAACAACACAGGGTTTTGATCTTATAGAAGAAATCCAGCGCGCAATTTCTTCTCCATTGCCGATTGTGGCAGACAAAAGCAATAGATTAATTCTTGGCGGGAGGTAAATCATCACTTCTTCCCAAACGACTCCCCTGTCGGCATCTCCCAGGAAATGAGCCTCATCGAGAATTACCAGGTCACAGTTGAAGTTTTCACCACGGTGCATGGCATCATAAAGCTGATTGCGCATGATTTCCGTGGTGCCTACGATTATGGGGGCGTCCGCATTTTCCTTCGTGTCTCCTGTAAGAATGCCGACATTCTTACTTTCAAAATAGTTTCCAAACTCAACCCACTTTGCATTTGTCAACGCCTTTAGCGGCGAGGCATACCAAGAGCGCTTGCCCGCATTAAAAAAGTAAAGAGTGGCCTGCTCGGCAATCCATGTTTTGCCTGCTCCTGTGGGGGCGATGACCAGACAATCATGCTTTTTTATGGCTTCTAAAGCTTCCATCTGAAACGGATCGGGAATAAATGGTTTTTCTTCAGGTTTTCCGATCTTGGTGAATATACTCTTTAGCGCCGGGTCCGCTTCCGAGCGCACCTTGATATTATCGGCGAATCCATGTTTTTTATGAAAATTCCTGGTTCTAAATCTTTTCTGATAATAATGTTTTTTGGGGGTTGCTGTGGTTGTCATAGATTTATTTGGCTACTTATCATGAAATGGATTGGGTGTAAAGAGGTCTGATAATAAAAGATACACAACAGCTCTACTATCGACCGCCTTAAAAGGTGGATGCGGTAGAATTTCCCACTGCGGATTAGCCCTTGGAACTCAAGGAGAAGCGTTTCACTGCGCGGCAACGGGTCATGCTCCAGGGGAACACCGTTGCCTGTGTTCTATCGGTATTTCGCGCCTCGGCATAATCGTTTTCAGAGGCCATGGCGTAGCGGAATATTGGCGGAAGTTTCTGTATAGAAA
>DHHR01000038.1 GCA_002403385.1 Syntrophaceae bacterium UBA4767
GACGTCAATCCCAAGCGTGTGCGGAGACTTATGCGACTGATGGGACTGGAGGCTATTTATCCCAAGCCGAGTTTGAGCAAAGCGGTAAGCTCTCACAAAAAGTATCCTTATTTGCTGCGGAATCTGGTTATAGACCACCCTGATCAGGTGTGGGCTACAGACATCACTTACATTCGCCTGCAGCATGGATGGCCGTGGCAGAGCTTTTGACAACATCATGGTCGAACGCCTCTGGAGGTCGGTCAAGTATGAAGAGGTTTATCTTCAAGGCTACGAAAAACCATCCGATGCCGTCAGGGGGTTAACAAGCTATTTCGAGTTCTATAACAACAAACGCTTACATCAGTCCCTGGGTTACAAACCGCCGGTGGATTTCTATCCTCCAGCTCAAAAGATAAAGGGAGGGTTGGCCTCGCCTCGCCTGAGCTTCGCATGGGCTCCGCTCGGCTCGGCCAACCACACATTAAATCAAAGAACAGAGCAGGCTCTTGAAATGCACCAAATACAACCCCATTTTTTGTCTTGACTTTGGGGAGTACCTCACCCCCGTGGGTGATGTATTGATAATATTTAAAAACTGTTTTTAAAAAGTATTTTTATAAGAATATGTGTTGACAATAGAATTTTTTTATTTTAGCATTCGCGCACCTTATGGGTAGTAGGGTGGTTGCAAGATGAACAGTAGCGTCGAAAGAAGAATACCTCCAGTTATCGCTTGGGACTCTGTGTTATTGCGCCTCATTCTTCTGCGCCTTTTGGCGACAGGACGCTGCCCTTCGTTTTAGGCATACCTTAGTAAAATTGTAGGTCATACTTAAAAAGCCATGGGCAGAAACCCATGGCTTTTTAAGTATGACAAAATCGTAAAAAGTCAAAATTCGCGGGTTTTGTCATGGTGAGCCCTTCGGCTGGCTCAGGACAGGCTCTGTCGAACCATGACGTAATATCAATTATTTATGTCCACCCTTCGACAGGCTCAGGGTGACATCTCCGCCTTTTTACGAGACCATCAAGTATGAAAAGCACAAAATTTATGTGTGGTAGATAAAGGGATCTCAAATGATTTCAAAAGAACAAAGAATTCTTATATTTGATACGACCTTAAGAGACGGTGAGCAGTCGCCTGGGGCAAGTATGAACCATGATGAAAAACTCCTAATTGCGAAACAGCTAGAAAAAATGGGAGTGGACATTATTGAAGCCGGATTTCCCGTTGCATCGGAAGGTGATTTTTTATCTGTTCAGGGAATCGCGCGTGAAATAAAAAATGCCCAGGTTGCGGCGCTGGCCCGCGCAAATTCTAACGATATAGAGCGTGCATGGCAAGCAATAGAAACTGCCCAAAATCCGAGACTTCACACCTTCATATCATCTTCGGATATTCATTTAAAATATCAGTTAAAAAAGACAAGGGCGCAAGTTCTAAAAAAAGCCATGGATGCCGTGATTCATGCACGCCGATATACAAAGAACGTTGAGTTTTCACCTATGGATGCTACAAGAACAGACAGGGATTACCTTTGTGAAATGGTGGAAGCTGTTATTGATGCAGGAGCAAATACAATTAATATTCCTGATACAGTGGGTTACGCCATTCCTGAAGAGTTTGGAGAGTTGATTGCTTACCTATTCTACAAAGTTAAGAATATTAAAAGAGCCATAGTATCTGTTCACTGCCATAATGATCTTGGCCTTGCTGTAGCGAGCTCATTGGCGGCGATTAAAAATGGAGCGAGGCAGGTCGAATGTACGATTAATGGCATAGGCGAAAGAGCGGGCAATGCGGCGATGGAAGAGATTGTCATGGCCCTGGTAACAAGGAAGGACCTTTTAAATTTTCATACAAAAATAAAAACAAAGCATATCTATCATTCGTCAAGGCTATTGAGTCAGATCACCGGAATTCCAGTTCCGCCGAACAAGGCTATTGTAGGCGCAAATGCATTTGCGCATGAATCAGGTATCCATCAAGACGGTCTGATCAAGAAAAAAATCACATATGAGATAATGACGCCCCAGTCTGTTGGAATACCATCATCTCACATAGTTTTAGGTAAACATTCCGGTCGCCATGCGATTCAAAATCGCCTGGAGAAATTGGGCTATAATTTAAATGATGAAGCTATAAACAAGGTTTTTAGGAGATTTAAAGAGTTGGCGGATGTTAAAAAGGAGATACTTGACGAAGATTTGGAAGTCATTGTGTATGAAGAAGCATTAAGAATGGATGATAAGTACAGGTTGGTGTATTTGAACGTGGTCAGCGGAAATGTCGCAATACCCACAGCAACAATGCAAATGGAAATCAACAAAAAAATTGTTCAAGACGCTGGATTTGGAGTCGGCCCTGTGGATGCCACCTTTTCTGCAATTAGACGGATTACCAATACAGATTATCCGTTGATGAAATATGCTGTAAATGCAATCACAGGAGGAACAGATGCCCAGGGCGAAGTGACGGTGCAATTAAAATATAATGGCCGTTCCGTAGTCGGTCGTGGCGCTGATCCGGATGTTATCGTTGCCTCTGCAAAAGCATATATCAATGCCTTAAATCGTTTGGAATGCCTTAAGGCAAACATAAGAACAGCAGAAGTTGAATAAATTGTTGAATAAATTAAAGATATAATATAGGAAAACGACGCGCAATTATCGCTTGTGGGGACGAAAAGTGGGAATGACAATAACGGAAAAGATCCTTGCTTCGCATGCGGGGATAAAAGAGGTGAAGCCGGGCATGTTGATTAATGCAAAGATTGATATTGCGTTAGGAAACGACATTACGGCGCCAATAGCCATTCAGGAATTCCAAAAAGCCGGCGGCAGTAAGGTTTTCGATAAAAATAAGGTAGTTCTTATCCCCGACCACTTCACTCCCAACAAAGATATAAATTCTGCGCAACAATGCAAGGCGCTTAGAGACTTTGCAAAGGAACAGGATATAACTCATTATTATGAAGTCGGTAGAATGGGAATAGAGCATGTCTTGCTTCCGGAGGAAGGCATTGTCTTGCCCGGCGATCTGGTCATAGGCGCGGATAGCCATACCTGTACATACGGAGCTCTGGCGGCCTTTTCAACAGGGGTCGGGAGCACCGACCTTGCCGCTGCCATGTTGACCGGAGAACTCTGGTTTAAGGCGCCGGAAACCATGAAAATCATTCTGCACGGAAATATGCGCGAATGGGTTTCCGGAAAAGATTTGATACTGGCTATAATCGGTCGAATCGGAGTCGATGGAGCCCTTTATAAAGCCATGGAATTTTTTGGAGAAGCCATAAAAAAGCTTACGATGGCAGATAGATTCACCATAGCCAATATGGCAATTGAAGCTGGAGCAAAAAATGGCATTTTTGCTTTCGATGAAGTGAGCCGATCGTATGTGGAAAAACGAGCAAAACGAGAATATGCAATTTACGAATCGGATCATGATGCATCTTATTGTGAGGTAATGGAACTAAACGTCTCTGAAATCGAACCGCAAGTCGCTTTTCCTCATCTGCCATCTAACGTAAGGGGAATCACTAAGGTTGGGGAAATTCACATAGATCAGGCCTTGATCGGATCATGTACAAACGGAAGAATAGAAGATCTAAGAATAGCGGCAAAGGTCTTAAAAGGCAGGACGGTTGCTCCTTATGTGCGCTTGATTATAATACCCGCCACTCAAGAGATATATAGACAAGCTATTGAAGAAGGTCTAGTGGAGATTTTCCTGTCTGCCAATGCAGCCATTAGCACGCCAACCTGTGGAGCATGCCTTGGAGGTCATATGGGGGTACTTGCAGAAGGAGAAAGGGCCATAGCTACTACGAACAGGAACTTTGTCGGTCGTATGGGGCATCCAAAAAGTGAGATATATCTTTCAAATCCCGCTGTAGCAGCAGCTTCGGCCATATTGGGCAGGATTGCAAGCCCTGATGAACTATAGGGGGGTGGTTAGAATATGAAATTCAGGGGAAGAGTTTGGAAATTTGGAGATAACATAGATACAGATGCCATCATTCCAGCCAGATACTTGGCTACATCCGATTCGGCGGCGCTTGCTCAACATTGCATGGAAGACGCAAATCCCGAATTCATAAGGCAAATGAAAAGGGGAGATATTATTCTGGCCGGAGAAAATTTTGGTTGTGGTTCCTCCAGGGAACATGCTCCGATTGCTATTAAAGCAGCCGGCATTTCATGCGTAGTCGCCAAGAGTTTTGCCCGAATATTTTATCGAAATGCCTTTAATATGGGGTTGCCTATTTTTGAATCAAGCAAGCTGTGGAGCCTTGCAGAGGAAGGGCAGGTTATTGTGGTTGATGCAGATGTAGGAGTAATTACCATTGTTGGAAGTCGCCGCAAGCCTGTTGAGATTAACGCCATACCAGAGTTTATGCAGGAACTTATCGAGAGTGGGGGGTTGATAAGCCATCTGGCGAAAAAATACAAAGAAATGAACAATTAACATCAGGTTGATAAAATGAGGAATAAAGAACTTAACCTTGCCATTTTTCCTGGTGATGGAATTGGGATAGAAATTATTCAGGAAGCATTAAAAGTTTTAAAGGTAGTTTCCGTAAAGAGCAGCAGAAAATTTAATATTCAGGAGGGCATTATCGGAGGGGCGGCTTATGATCTGGCAGGCAACCCACTTCCTGAAGAAAGCATGGAACTGGCCGGAAAATCCGATGCGGTTTTGCTTGGAGCTGTTGGTGGACCAAAGTGGGAGAATCTTGATTACAAGCTAAGACCAGAAAGAGCGCTGCTGGGTTTACGAAAGCAGCTTGGACTTTTTGCGAACTTAAGACCCGTGGTTGTATTTGATAGTCTTATAGATACATCTACCTTAAAGTCGGAAATTATAAGGAATATCAACATTATGATTGTTAGAGAGCTCACAGGGGATGTTTATTTTGGCACTCCTCGAGGAGTTCATGTAGAAAATGGAAACAGGATAGGCATCAACACCATGATCTATTCAGAAGAAGAAATCAGGAGAATCGCAAAAGTAGCCTTCGAAATAGCGCAAAAACGGGGGAAAAATCTTGTGTCTGTTGATAAGGCGAATGTGCTGGAAAGCACCCAATTATGGCGGGATGTTGTCACCGAAGTTAGCGCTGATTTTCCAGACGTAACACTGAGGCATATGTATGTCGATAACTGCGCAATGCAGCTTATTCGGAATCCATTGCAGTTCGATGTTATTTTGACAACCAATATGTTTGGGGATATTTTAAGCGATGAGGCATCAATGTTAACGGGATCAATAGGAATGCTGCCATCTGCGAGTCTCGGCAGAACCAAGGCTATGTATGAACCCATTCATGGCTCAGCTCCTGACATAGCAGGAAAAAATATAGCCAATCCACTCGCTGCTATTTTGTCCGTTGCATTGATGTTAAGAGTATCTTTTGACATGCCAAAAGAAGCGGAAATGATCGAAAAAGCGGTAACGGATGTTCTTGAAAAAGGATTGAGGACACCCGATATATGCCAGGGGGGAACAAAAATAGTATCCACGGAAACTATGGGCGAAGCGGTTGTTGAGAAATTGAAAGAGATTATGCCCTGATTTCGCTCTATAGTAAATGACATAAATAATCGCCCTTCGGCAAGTTTAAGGTGACGCGTTATGGCGAGCCCTTCGTCAGGCTCAGGACAGGCTTGACGAATCATTTGTTGCATTCACTTGATGACAAATGCCACCTGTTTTTTTTAATTCTATATCAATAACTAAACCTCATGCTAAGATATACAAGCGTCTTGGGTTCCGAAAAGGAATTACGCAGTTAGGGGAGTTGCATCGTAAGGAGACGGATCAATATATTGACGAAGCGATAAAATACATTCAATTAAAAGGCGCAGGGCTTCGTGTTTCCGTTCAGAAAGGAAGCAACGAAGAAATTGCCTTTTTAAATTGTATCATATCTGAAAGTAAGAAGCTGGCTGCGTTTCTAAATAAGAGTGAAGAAATCATTCTAATGGGAGCCACGGCCGGAAGTGAAATAATAGAAGGCATTAAATCCGCTGTGGAAAATCAAAATATTACACGAGGGGTTGTCTATGATGCAACGGCAAGTGAGATGGTTGATGCGGCTTTAAGTTGGATTATGAATTTTTTTAACCGGGAACTGGTTAGAGAGAACAAACTGACCTTTAAAAAACGCTTTTCTGCCGGATACGGTGATTTATCCCTGGAGCATCAAAAAACCATGTGCCATTTATTAATGCTTGAAAAAATAGGCGTGAAAATTTCAGATACATATATGCTTTCACCAGAAAAATCGGTTATGGCTATTACGGGGATTTTTTCACCTCAGTGATATTTGAGATTATTAAGGACACCGAACATTGAATGGCAAAAGGAAAATAACAAATCTCCTGAAGAAGCGGATTGTTTTGCTGGATGGAGCTACAGGAACAGAATTACAAAAAAAGGGAATCCCTGCCGGTGCAAGTCCGGAGCTCTGGTCTTTGGAGAATCCGGAGGCGCTCAGGGGAATTCATAAGGCCTATCTAGCCGCAGGTTCCGATATCATCTATACCTGTACCTTTGGGGCAAATCAGCTCAAGCTAAGGGAATATAAAGAAAATATCAATAAATCACGTGTATTTGAAATCAATAAACAACTTGCCGCTATGGCCAAACAGGCCGCTGGAGATACGGCCTTGGTAGCCGGCAGTATCGGTCCCGCAGGGTATTTTATTGAGCCTTTTGGAAAATTATCTTTAGAGGACGCCATAAATATATATAAACAACAGATCAAAGGCCTTCTGGCAGGCGGCGTTGATCTGATTGCCATCGAAACGATGGTGGATATCCAGGAAGCGCGTGCCGCTCTACTGGCTGTAAAAGAATTAACGGATATCTTTGCCATCGTCACCATGACATATGAAAGCGGAGGAAGAACTCTTAACGGGACAGACCACATCTCAGCGCTTATTACATTGCAAAGCCTTGGCGCAGATGCTGTAGGATGCAACTGCTCGGTTGGGCCGGAGGAAATGACAACATGGATCAGCGAAATGAAACCTTACGCTAAGGTGCCTCTGGCGGCGAAACCAAATGCAGGATTGCCGCAAATCGAAAATGGGGTGAGTTCTTTTGATATGGATCCGGATACTTTTTGCCATTTTGGCAAATCTCTCGTTGCCTCGGGCGTAAATTTTTTAGGTGGCTGTTGCGGTACAACTCCAGAACATATCAAGAGATTAAAGGAAACAATTAAAGATGCCACGCCGCTTCCTCCTGCTAGGAAATCTCTGGCGGCCATCAGCTCCGCGAGGGGTTACAAAATATTCGATGTTCAAAAACCCTTATATATTATCGGCGAACGGATTAATCCAACAGGCAAAGAAAAACTCCAACTAGAATTAATCGACGGCAAAACTTCCCTCATCAGACAAATGGCAAGGGAGCAAGAGAGTCAGGGAGCAGACCTTCTGGATGTAAATGTAGGCATTCATGGCATTGAAGAAACAGAGGTGATGAAAAATGTCGTCCAGCTGTTGTCTCTAACAACAGCGCTACCTCTGGTTATTGACTCATCAAAACTTGAATCGATTGAAGTAGCTCTTCGACACTATCCAGGGCGCGCCCTTGTCAATTCGATTTCTGGTGAAAAGGAAAAACTCCGGAAAGTGCTTCCCATCGCAGCCAAATATGGGGCTATGTTTATTCTTTTACCATTGGCGGATGGTCAGGTACCAGAAAACGCCGTAAGGCGGATATCAATAATTAAAAGGGTATTTCAAGAAGCGCAAAAGTATGGATATACAAAAGAAGACATTGTCGTGGATGGCCTGGTAATGACCATTGCCTCCGAACCAAAAGCATCTTTAGAAAGTTTGAAAATCGTTCGGTGGTGCACAGAAGTTCAGAAGTGTCGTTCGGTTTTAGGACTTTCCAATGTCTCTTATGGGATGCCTGAGCGCAAATGGCTGAATTCTGCATTCTTGGCGATGGCCGTATCCGCGGGGCTGAGCATGGTCATCATCAATCCGGCAAGTGAAGAGCTTATGGCCATAAAAATGGCTTCAGACGTTCTAATGGGAAAAGACAAGGGTGGTTCAGCATATCTTGCATACTTTGCCGGAAAAAGGAAACCCGCAAATTTCCAAACATCAAGTATGCCCTTATCACCATCAGAAAAGTTGTATAATGCTATTGTCGAAGGTGACAGAGACAACATAATACCCCTTGTGGACCAAATGATATCTCTGTCCGAAACAACACTGTTTTCGAAAATAATTGATGACATCATGGTTCCTGCGATTGAGCATGTCGGAGAGCTGTTCAATCAAAAGATATATTTTTTGCCGCAATTGATGGCAAGCGCTGAGACAATGAAAAAAGCCGTAGGCTACCTGGAATCGAAACTTTCTTCTAAAGCACAGTTTAGAAAGGAAAAAGGTGAAATTGTGCTGGCAACGGTGAAAGGAGATATTCATGATATTGGCAAAAACATTGTTTCGCTGCTTTTAAAAAACCATGGATACAAAATTACAGATCTGGGCAAAGACGTTTCCCCTGAAGTGATATTACGGGCAATTAAAGAAAACAAAGCTGATGTTGTTGGGTTATCGGCGCTTATGACAACGACGATGACAAATATGAAGGATGTTATCAGTCTTGTCAGGAGCCATGGTTTTAAATTGCCCTTTATCATTGGCGGCGCCGTGGTTACGGAAAAGTACGCAAAATCCATAGGAGCTGCTTATGCTAAAGATGGCGTGGAAGCTATTAAGGTGATTGCGAAATTAATCGGACCCAACCAATTTAAACTGAAAGATACATAGAGAAAAGAGCGCTTTTTATGGATTACCTGGGTTGCCGCCTGTCTCATCAGACAAGTCAGAAAAAGAGGCGTTTAGCCGAAATCATTTTAACAAAATCTTTTAAGTATAGTGAAAATCAGCCGTTTAAGCTAGCTTCAGGGAAAACAAGCCATTACTATTTCAACTGTAAGCCAACAACGCTGGATCCGGAAGGAATGAACCTGATTGGTGAAATTATCTTTGAACTGGTAAAGGATTCAAATATAACGGCAACCGGCGGACTTACTTTAGGAGCGGATCCAATAGCCAATGCGCTTTCTTTGATTTCTTTTCAGAAGAAAAAACCTATAAAATCGTTTATTGTTAGAAAAGATATCAAAGAGCATGGGACAAAAAGCTCAATAGAGGGTGAGGTGCATTACGGCGAAAAGGTCGCCATTATTGATGATGTTATTACTACCGGCGGTTCCACAATCATGGCGATAATGAAAGCCAAAGAGGCCGGTTTGGACATTGATCGTGTTATTGTTCTTATTGATCGCCAAGAAGGGGGAAGGGAAAATATTATGGAGTATGTTAAACGGGTAGATGCGGTCTTTATGCGAGATGAAATTCTGGAGCTTTACAAAGAGATGAATAGACATTTAAAATAGATTTTGGAAGAAATTTTTAATCAAATTGTATTTACTTTCAAGATATTGCTTTAGGAGCAAGATAGATGAAATATGAAGGATTTATAATACGTCCACCAAGTGAGAGCGGTAGCATATTACTTCAGGTTACGGTGGGTTGTTCGCATAACAAATGCACTTTTTGCCCAACTTATAAAGGTGAAAAGTTCAGGATAAAGTCGTTTAAGGAAGTTGAAGAAGATATTTTAGATGCAAGACGTTTTGGAAGCGCTGATAAATTGTTTCTCTGCGATGGTGACGCCCTCATTATTCCACAAAATAGACTTGTTGAGATACTTGAGTCCATAAAGAAAAACCTCAAAAATATCAGAAGAGTGGGTAGCTATGGAAATGCAAAAAGCATTTTACGCAAGAGTGTTGATGAATTCAAGGAATTGAAAGAGCAGGGCTTGGGTATAATATACCTTGGAGTGGAAACAGGCAATGAGGAATTGCTTCAAAAAATCAATAAAGGCGCAACATATAGGCAAATGGTTGAGGCAGGCAGACGTGTAAAAGAAGCTGGTATTAAGCTGTCTGTAACAGTGCTGCTGGGAATTGGTGGCGCCGCAAAGAGTATTGAACATGCCAAGGATACGGCGAAAATATTATCCGAAATTGACCCTGATTATGTCGGAGCCCTCACATTAATGCTTGTTCCTGGGACAACATTGTATGAAGACTTTGAAAAAGGGAAATTTATTTTACCCGATACATTTGGATATCTCAATGAACTCGGCATCATGATAGCGAATTCAGAGTTCACAAATTGTTTTTTTACCTCAAACCATGCTTCAAATTACTTGCCCATCAGGGCAAGATTGCCGCAGGACAAGGATAAAACGATAAATCTGATATATGGGGTTATCAGGACAGGAGATCACAAATTGTTAAGGCCCGAATATTTGAGGGGTTTGTAATTAAAGGAGGAAGGATATTACGAGGAAAACAGGTTTCTCCATTATTAGAAAATTATTTTCTTCAAAAGACAGGGTCCGCCTGCAAAGAGAAATTCAGTCGATAATTGATGAAGGACAAGAGGATGGTTTGATTGATTCCCAATCAGGTGAGATGATCCAAAGTATTCTGAATTTCCGTGACACAATTGTTCGGGAGGTTATGGTTCCGAGAATGGAAATAGTGGCGATAAAAAGCGATGCTACGGTGGAAAATATCCTAGATTTGATTGTCAAATATAGGCACACGAGGATGCCTGTTTATAGCGGAAATATCGATAATATACTTGGTATCCTTAACGTGAAAGATTTGATAAAATATTGGTCGAAACCTATTACAGCCAGTGACATTTTAGTAAATCTGAGAAAACCATATTATATTCCTGAAACGAAAAATACCCATCTGCTCCTCCATGAGTTAAAACAAAAAAAATATCACATGGCAATTGTTATTGATGAATACGGTGGCACATCGGGGCTTGTTACACTGGAAGACCTCATTGAAGAAATTGTCGGTGAGATTCAGGATGAACATGATAAAAAAGAAGGGATGATTTTAGAACTCAGCGACGGATATTTCCTTGTGGATGGAAGGATCGAAATAGAAGAAATAGAAGATCTCTTTGGTATCAAGATATCTGAAGGCAAATACGGAACATTAACCGGATTAATTCTCCATCTTATAAGAAGAATTCCGGTTGTCGGTGAGGTCATCCTCTTTGATGATATCGAGATGATCATCGAAGCCGCTGATGAAAGAACAATTAAAAAGGTTAAAATACGGAAATTAGATATAACAAAAAATATCCAGAAATAAGGTAATTGTAAGTGAGCATGAAGGATGCTTCTATAAGCAAAAAAACATTTGCTTTGGCTGTTCTCTCAGGAATTTTTCTTTTTCTTTCATTTCCCCGATACAGTGTCGGATTTCTTGCCTGGTTTGCGTTGGCACCCTTGCTTCTAGCCCTTAAAAACAAGTCGATATTGGCAAGTTTAGGCATAGGCTTTATAACAGGATTAACGTATTATATCGGCATTATCTATTGGATTTCTCATGTTATTGTTACTTACGGGCACCTTCCCTGTTGGTTAGGGCTTGTCATTATGCTCCTTCTTGCTTCCTATCTGAGCATTTATGTGGCCCTGTTTTCAGCGGGCGTTGCCTATTTTCGGAAAAACAATATCAGCGATATGTTAAGCGCTCCCCTTTTGTGGACAACTCTGGAATATATAAAATCGCATTTATTGACAGGATTTCCATGGGAAAACCTGGCCTATTCTCAATACCTCTATAAGGCAGTGATTCAGATCGTCGATATAACAGGAATATACGGACTTACGTTTGTTATCGTTTTTATAAATGTAATTTTGAACGATTGTCTCTCAAGTGAAAAAACGCAAAAGGTTATTGTAAAGGAGTTTATAGCTGGCTGCGTTGTTTTTACCGTATTATATGGGTACGGAGTATTTCGGATTGAAGAAGTACGACAGAGAATTATCACTTCTGATAATCTGGAAGTGCTCCTTGTTCAGGGAAATATAGATCAGAGTGTGAAATGGTCTCCAAAGTATCAGGTAGAGACCATCAATATATATGAAAATCTAACAAGAGCAGAAAATATAAATCCCGGTGGTCTTATCGTATGGCCCGAAACGGCCTGTCCATTTTTTTTCCAAGATATTGACGAGAAACATTTAAGGATTACCGACATCGCTAAAGATGCCAAGAGCTATCTTTTGTTTGGAAGCCCGAGCTATAAACGAGATGGGAAAAATCAGTTAATTTATTACAACAGCGCATTTATTCTTTCGCCGCGTGGAAATATTCTCGGTCGCTATAATAAAGTTCATTTGGTGCCATATGGAGAATATGTTCCTTTGAGGAGCATATTCCCATTTATAGATAAACTAACAGCAGGTATTGGCGATTTTCAAAGTGGCGAAGGTTTCTATCCCTTAAGCATCGGATCGCATTCATTAGGAACCTTAATTTGCTATGAAGCTATCCTGCCTGAAGCCAGTCGAATATATAAAAAAAATGGAGCTGAACTGCTGATAAATATTACCAATGACGCGTGGTTCGGAGAAACATCAGCGCCATATCAGCATCTTTCCATGACATTATTCAGAGCAATAGAAAACAGGCTTTATTTGATCCGAGCCGCAAACACCGGAATAAGCGCAATTATTGACCCGATAGGAAGAGTCGTTGATCGAACCCGCCTTTTCGAAAAGGATAATCTAAAAGGAACGGTAAAATTTTCCAAGATACCTTCCTGCTACAGTAAATATGGCGATATATTTGTGCGCCTGATCATATTGACAACAATTTTGCTTTTTATATATTCGATAAAAAGAACAGTGAAGGAGAAATAGAGATGTTAAATGAAGAAATATTTGAAAAGGCAAGAGCTCTAAAAAGTAGGATTGATCAGTTAGGAGAGTGTCTTTGACGTCACCCAAAAAGAACACCAGATCCAAGCTTTGGAGTCGTATATTTTAAAGGCAGATTTTTGGAATAACCCAGAAAAAGCAACTGAAATATTGAAAAAGAAAAACGAACTTGCCGTTGCTGTTGAGAATTGGAAAAATAGAACAAAGGAACTCCATGATATTGAAGTTCTTCTTGAGCTTGCATCTGACGAAAAAGATGAAGAGATATTTTTAGACATTGCAAGTGATCTTGAACGATTGAGCATTTCCTTAAGAAGCGATGAACTCAATCTGATGCTTGCTGCCGAAGAAGATCGCATGAATGCTATTATGACAATTCATGCGGGGGCAGGGGGAACAGAAGCGCAAGACTGGGCGGAGATGCTTCTGAGAATGTATTTAAGATGGGCAGAAAAAAAGAATTTTCCCGCAACGATAGTGGATTATCAAGCAGGAGAAGAAGCGGGGCTGAAAAGCGTATCCATGGTGCTTGAAGGAGAGTATGCCTATGGTTATGCAAAAGCAGAAATCGGCATTCATAGACTTGTACGGCTGTCACCTTTCGATGCTTCAAGCAGAAGGCACACATCGTTTGCATCTGTATTTGTCTGCCCGGAGATTACCGACGAGATATCCGTTGAAATTAACGAAAACGATTTGAGAATAGACACCTATAGATCAACAGGAGCAGGCGGGCAACACGTCAACAAAACGGATTCCGCTGTAAGAATTACGCACATTCCCACAGGCATTGTCGTTCAGTGTCAAAACGAGCGTTCACAGCACAAAAACAAAGCTATGGCAATGAAGATTCTAAAATCAAGACTTTATGACCTTAAACTTGAAGAGCAAAATGAAAAGCTAAATGAAGTAAACAAAACGAAGAAGGGCATTGCCTGGGGAAGTCAAATACGCTCTTATGTCTTGCATCCCTATAAAATTGTGAAGGATCATAGAACAAATCTTGAAGTTGGCAACGTCAACAAGGTTTTGGACGGAGATATAGACGAATTCATAGAGGCATATCTATTGAGCCGACAATGAGTGAATATCTTAGCATGAAAAAAGTCGATTTGATGATCTTTGATTTTGACGGCACAATTGTAAATTCCGCTAAAGACATTGCTTCGTCCGTAAACTATGCCTTGGAGACATTGGAAATTCCTATTTTGAGGGAAGAAGAGATAATAAGGTTTATTGGCGATGGTGTTCGGGAACTCCTTCGAAGGTCGATAAATAAAAATTACCAGAACAAATTTGAAATGGCATTGGAAATTTTCATGAATCATTATTTAGAGCACATGCTTGATACAACTGAACTTTATTGCGGCATTAGAGATGTGCTCGATTTCTTCAGTGATAAAACAAAAATAATCGTAACCAACAAACATTATAATCTGACGCGGAAGATGACCGATTATTTTGACATTACAGATGCATTTGAAGAAATCGTTGGTGTAGATTCTACGCCATATAGAAAGCCGGAGCAGTATTTATTGAAATCTCTTATGAATCGCTATAATATTGAATCTTCAAGAACAGTGGTCATCGGCGACGGCATAAATGATATTATCTTTGCAAAAAATGCATGCGCTATAAGTTGTGCGTTTTTAAACGGCCTTGGTATAAGAAAAGAACTTCTTTCGCTCAGACCTGATTTTTCTTATGAGGAGCCGTTGGAGTTGAAGGCTATCTTTTATTGAAAAATATTTTCCTGAGCGGTTCTTGTTAAGCTCGACCCGCTCCTCATCAGAAAATGGAGATGGCATTTCAATATTAATGCAACAGTACGCAAAAGTCCAAAGGGTTGCGCCCCTGCATCGAGAAGGGCGGTATTATCATTCACATCAAAAGTAAACACAGGAGATTGTATTTTGGCAGCAAGAAGCATCGTTCAGGACATCTTATGGCAAAATGCCCATGACATCGGCTGCCTCGTCTAAAATGACATCGGCTCCCACCTGTTTTAATTCCTCCGCCTTAGAATACCCGGTCAATACCCCAATGGTCCATGTTCCTGTGTCCTTGCCGATTTTAATATCCATGGGATGATCGCCTACCATGGCGGCGTCTTTCGGCGGTACGCCCAGTGCAGAAAGCGTAAGCCGCAGGTGATCCGGATGAGGCTTGACATATTTTGTTCGATCCCTTGTCATGATCACATCGAGGTATTCGTTTATGTCGGGGAAAACTTCTGCAAGAGCGGCGTAACAATTTCTGGTTACAACGGCGGTCTTGACATTGCGCTTCCCAAGCTCCAGAAGCAGCCCTTTTGTGCCCTCGAAGAGATTGCCGTCTTTGGCGGCCTCGATTTCGATCCGGCTGATTAATGCGTGGGCTTTTCTGTAGTACTCTTCTTCCGATAAAATATGCTTGGCGGAGATTCTTTTTCTGCCGGCATCAATCATTTCCAAGACAAAAAGATGCTTTAAATCATCCGTCGGCACACCGTAGCCTGCAATGGCATCTAAGACGGCTCGACGCATGTGTAAAAAATCGATGTTGAGTTTTGCCAGGGTTCCATCAAAATCAAAAACGATAGCCTTGAAGGGATGTTTTATAGTCAAGGGCGTTTTATTTCCTTTAGGTGGTTTTCTATCCGTCTGATTCCCTCGGCGATGTTTTCCAGGGAATTGGCATAGGAAAATCGGAGATACCCCTCGCAGTTTTTGCCGAAGTCTATTCCCGGGGTCACGCCGACACGGGCATTTTCAAGGATATCAAAGGCTGTTTTGTAGGAGTTGTCGGAAAAAGACTTGATGTTGCCCAGAACATAAAAAGCGCCTGTCGGTTCCACACGTATGCCAAGGCCAATTTCATGCAGGCGCCGGATGAGAAAGTTTCGTCTTTCGTTGTAGATGTCCTTCATCCTTGCGATGTCTTCCGCCGCCTCGCGCAGAGCGGCGACGCCGCCCCACTGAACGAAAGAATTAGCGGAAATAAACAGGTTTTGTTGTATCTTCTGCATGGGACGTATAAATGCCTTCGGAGCAATCACGTATCCCAAACGCCATCCCGTCATGGCATAGGTTTTGGAAAAGCCGTTGAGAACGAATGCGTTGTCTGTGAACTCAAGGATAGAGTGTTCCTTATCTTCATAAACCAGGCCGTGGTAGATTTCGTCCGAGATGATGGGAATACCGAGCGACGCAATATCCATCATCCTCTGGGCGGACAGAAGATTTCCCGTGGGATTGGAAGGTGAATTGATCATGATGGCCCTCGTCCGGGGCGAAATTTTTTCTTTTATGGCTTCGGGTTTGTACTGGAAACCCTCTTCTTCATAAACATTTACACATACCGCCTCCGCTTCGAAAAACCGGATAAAGTTCGGGTAACAGGCGTAATGAGGATCGGAGATGACAACCCCGTCACCCTTGTTCAGCAAGGCGGCGAAAAGAATAAGCATGGCCGGTGATGTTCCGGACGTGACAATAACCTGCTCCGGCGAGATTGTAACCTGATATTTGTTGAAATAGTGCTCTGCGATTGCCTCACGCAATTCGATCAGGCCCAGACTGTGGGTGTAATGGGTTTTGCCTTCCCTGATGGCTTTGTAGCAGGCCTCTTTAATACATTCAGGCGTATCAAAATCCGGTTCCCCCACTTCCAGATGGATGATCTCCTGCCCTTTTTTCTCCATTTCCTGGGCTTTTTCCAGGACATCCATCACAATAAAGGGAGAAATTTCGGATGCTCGCCTTGTGATCATTGGTTGTTCCGTTGTTTATGATTCTTGCCGATTAATCTCTTTTTTGCCGGTCTTATCGGATTACCTATCCGCTTCAGGCGCCCTTGTCAAGGGGAAGAATCAGGGATGGGACGCATCACTGATGTCCCTTCATGTATTGTGCAGAAAGGATTTTTTTGAAAGCTCTATCAGAGCGTTTCTGGGGGGGCTCATAATCAAGGACGATACGTAGAAAACTCAAGATGATGTTAAATGTCGCTCCCCATAGGATTTCCTGAACACCTTGATCGGCGTGTGTGAGGCAGGGATATTCCCGTTGATTGTATTTGAGGGGGTTGGTGGGATCCGGGGCTAAGATCATGTAGCGGCAGAAATTTTCCGGATCAAAAAATGCCTTCAGGGGGATTTCGAACGTCTTGTCCACTTCGGAGTTTGTGCGAAATGTGCATTCATGTTTTATAAAGCCTACAAGGGGAAAAATCGTGCGTCTGCGAAGGGTGAGACAATAGCAGGGCAGGGGGCCTAGAAAGAGCAGGTTGCATGGCTTGAGGCGGATCTCTTCCCATGATTCTCTTGCGGCATTGGCTAAAAAAAGGGTTATGACCTTGAATGTTTCGTGTCCTTTCTCTCTTGCATAGTTTGCGGTGTCTTTTCGCAGTATGGCAGCGACGCGGGCCGCCACGAGAGGCCTTAAAAGGGAATCAATAGATGTGTGCAACATGCCCCCGGGGCAGCTCAAATCCCCGGCCTGAGCGGTTCTCAACGAGCGTTTGATGAGCTGAAAGAAAAATTGTCCATCTCTGTAGCGAAGAAGCAGGAGAACCCCCGCCGCCTGATGGGCCTCAAGGGATTGCTGTGTGGATCTAATGAAATTTATTTTTTCAACATAATCAATGGGATGAGTCCCTAATTTTTCGATGACCAGATCAAGGAATGCATCTTTGGCAGATAATATATCATAATCCATACGTGTGTTTGTGTTCGGCCTATTGGTTTTGTGAATTTTTTTGTTTAAGGGCGCTCCTGTACATCATGTTGAAGGATGTCGTTAATCTTTCTTTCGTACCAGCACCCGAAGGGGAACGGATGCAGAAATCCGCAGTGCCCCCCGTATTGTTGAATCGACAGGCGCAGATGGCGGCTCTCTTTCAGGCTCAGAATATCTTCGCTGGGCAATATAGGGTCATCACTGGAGGCGATCACCGTCAGGGGAACCTCAAGCTGGGAAAACATCTCCGCCTTTAGGGTGTACTGGTTGAAGTAGTCCCGGTAACTGGAAAAATCCGGATAGTAACACATGATGGCTTCTGTAATACCCAAAACGGTATCCAGTTTCAGAGCTTCTTTAAAATCGTAGATTTCAGGAAAGGCCCTTTGTTTTTTTTTGAGGGACTGCTTCCATTTGGATAAGAAATAATAGCGATAAACAGGAAGACTGCGGTCAATTGCCAGGGTAGCCTTGTAAGGATCGAGAGCAGGGCTGATGCTGAAGACATGCTTCAAATTAGGGATGGCGGAAGCGGATGTGGAATGCTTCAGGGCGATGCGCATGGCAAAATTGCCGCCCAACGAAAAACCGATGAGATAATAAGGTTTATCCGGTGAAAATTCCGCCACACGGGCAACGACATCAAAAGTTTCTTCCAGAAGAGCGCCGTGAAAAAGGCCCTTATTGAGGTGATGGCTTGGTCCGTGATCCCGTAAGTTCAAACGGAATATATCGTATCCTTTTTTGTAGAGGTAGTATCCCGTCGAAACAACATAGGCCGAATCGGAGCTGCCCTCCCAGCCGTGAATGATAGAGATAAGTCCCCTGGACTCGTTTCGTGTATGTTTGGAGTAGTATCCCAGAAGTCGGGCGCCGTTTCCCCCTTCCATGATCATTTCGGCGGCATCTGGAAAGAACATTTTTCTGCCCATGGTGCGAAGTTTCACATTGGCAAACATCGTCTGCAGGTGGGGATTTCGGGCAAAAGGTTGAGGGATAAATTTTTCTTCCATATCAATGTCTTGTGAACTTTTTTGTGATTTTCACGGTATTGAAGTAAAAAGTCAAGCCTCAAAGTGATATTGGCTCCGCTCGCTTTTTTATCTTTCAAAACTGATGATTGACAATTATCAATCATTGTGCGAGATTACCACACGATCAGGATAAATGAAATTACCATCTTTTTTAGGTTTCTGATGACGATGGCTGAGGCATCGCAACTTAGTCATGCTCCGTTTCTGGCCGCCACTCCAACGATAGAGATACACCATCCCGATGTGGTTGCCTTTGCTACGGAACATGCAGTCGGAGCGCGCAATAACATGGAGGCGGCGGTCAGCCTTTTCTATGCCGTGCGTGACGGAATCAGGTATGATCCCTATACCCTTTTGCTGACTGTGGATGAGCTAAAGGCAAGTCATACTCTGCAAAAGAGGCGCGCTTGGTGTGTGCCCAAGGCTATTCTTCTCGCGGCCTGCTGTCGCTCGCTGGGAATCCCAGCGAGACTCGGGTATGCGGATGTCCGCAATCACCTCTCCACCGCCCGTATGCGGGAGGTCATGCGAACCGATATCTTCTATTGGCATGGCTACACCTCTATCTATATAGGAAATAAGTGGATAAAGGCCACACCAGCTTTCAATATAGAACTTTGCCAAAAGTTCGGCATGCTTCCCCTAGAATTCGACGGACATTCTGACGCTCTTTTCCAGCCCTTCGATGCAAAAGGAAACAGGCACATGGAGTACTTAAACTACCGTGGCGAGTTTGCCGATATTCCCCTAGACAGCATCATAGCGACGTTTCAAAAACTTTACCCTGGATTGTGGCCCGCGGGGAATCAGGGCATCAGTGATGAGTTCGATTTCGACAGGGACGCGGAATCCGAGACAAAAAATCGCACTTGAGGGCAACCTTATATTTTGGCATCCGGCCAAGTTCCTAATGTTTTCTTTTCAACTTTGTCAACCAACGGTCACGATAAAAATAAGCCGGCAACAGGAGCAACCCAGTAATTACTAAAATGATAAAGAGCGTCGAAAATTGGTTGTTACGCGCGTAACTACCGCTGACAGAAAGCAAAATGGTCCCTAAAAGACGACCCACCGTCGAGATAAGCAAAAATACGGCGGTATTCATATGGCTTAATCCCATTATATAGCAAAGACAATCCTTAGGAAAGCCTGGTAGAAGAAAGAGCAAAAAAGAAATAAAGACTCCCCGATCCTCTATGAAATGGTTATACTTTTGGACAATATCAGGCTTGACAACCCTTTCAACAATTGGAAGCCCCAAAAATCGAGCGAGGGCAAAAGCCACCCAAGAACCTATGGCAAGACCGATCGTTGAATAAAGTGTGCCCCAAAAGGGGCCGTAGAGATAACCTCCAATGATTCCAGTAACTTCCCCAGGGATGGGAGTCAAAACAACCTGAATGCTCTGGATGATGATAAAGAGGAAAGCAGATAATGACCCATATGATTGGACGAAACGGATAACCTTCTGTTTGTCAGCCCAAAAGCTATGAAGGTTGCAGTGAATAAATACAAAAACCGATAAGATGATGAAAAATAGAAGAAGAGATATTCGAATCCATAATCGACCATTCATTGAAAATGCGGTTTTTATTTTCCTTCTACTTTTTTGGGGCTTGGTGTTTCCTCTTCTTCGGGTTCAACAACAGCCTTTTTGAAACTTTTCAAGGTCTTACCGATGGAACTTCCCAACTCCGGAAGCTTGCCCGGACCAAAGATGATCAGGACAATTCCCAATATGATCAACAAATGCATCGGCTGTAAGAGTCCTCTTAACATATTATACACCTCCGCAACAGATTATGGTTAGGGTGGATATAACACTTGCGCTCAAAAGGCAATTTAATTTTTAAAACCCAAATTGTGTGGGTTATACCCGAAAATCAAAGTCTTGTTTAATCAATTCTACACCCCGGTCATAAACAGCCAGATTAAGGCTGACATTATCCTCAGTAACCATCTCAGAAATAACATCCCTAAAGAAACTGCGCCTTAACGGAAGCGCCTCCAGCGCAGAAAGCGCTCCTAATAAAACGATATTCCCTAAAATAGAATTGCCCATTTTCACCGCCTCATCCGTTGCATCAATGAACCACGCTTTGCACACCAGCCTTTCAACGCACTTTTTTATCTCTTCCAGCGAAGGATAGCTACTCTCTCCGGCAATGACACCGACGGGATAAATAGGACGTGTGTTGCTCAAGACTAAGACATTTTTATTGATATAACTGGGCAAAATGCGAATCACCTCAATGGGCTCCAAAGCTACTATTATATCCGCGCACCCTTTGGGTATTTGAGGACTCCAAGTATAAGCTTCCGAAATGCGGAGATGGCTCATCACCGATCCGCCTCGCTGGGAAGCTCCGAAGGTTTCCCCCACCGTCACTCGAAAACCCTCCATAACCAACATATTTGCCAGAACCCGGGAAAGCATCACGCTTCCCTGACCACCTACCCCCGTTACAATTACATTAAAAGGCTCCCTGGGTAACTTTCCCACGCCCATAATCAAACTTTTTCCCTTCTTGTAATGGCGCCTGCCGGACAAATATCTGAGCAGACACCGCATCCCGCACAAATGACCTCGTCAATTCTAGCCGATGCCTTTTCCTTGTTCCAAACAAGACCTGGACAGCGAAAAATCCTTGTACATAAACGATTGCATCCGCAATTTTCTCCCACACAGACGGCTTCATCGACCAGCATTTCATATTTCTTTCCCGTTTTTCTTTCAGGAGAAAGGGCGCAGGCTTGGCGCAGGATCAATACATGCACACCGTACTGGCTTTCCATCAGTCGGTTTAAGCTTATTTGAGTTTCTTCCACATCAAAAGGATCCTTGATTTCGACAGAAGCGCCCATTGCCCGGCAGATTTCATCAATTGCAATGGCCGGCATTTCTTCGCCCATTGCGTTGACCGGCAAACCTGGATGCGACTGGAATCCTGTCATGGCCGTACCGCGGTTATCCAATATCACAAGCGTGAAGGGTGATTGATGATGAATAGCATTTACAAGAGCCGGCATGGCTGTGTGAAAAAAGGTCGAATCACCGCAAACAGCCAACACCGGTTGTTTAAGTCCGAAGGGTTTGAGTTTGCCGAATCCGCTGGCAATGCCCGTTCCCGACCCCATGGAATGAAGCGTTTTTACAGCGTTGAAGCCGCAGGCCAGCATGCCCAGCGTGTAGCAGCCAATATCGCCGCAAACAAATCCCTCGCGGCCATCCAACTCAAGGGCATTGTGGATGGACCAGTAGGATGCCCTGTGGGGACAACCGGGACAAAAACTTAGTTCTCGCGGGGGAACAACGCACGCTTTGGTGGCTTCCTCAACCTTTCCGGCAAGAGATTTGGGCACTGCCCGATATTTCAAACCTAAGAGTTTTGAAAGTGCATCAATAATAATATCAGGATTAAGTTCTCCAACGGATGGAATATGTCCAGAATGCTTGCCGTAAAAAACCTTCATACCGATTTCTGATACACCCTCGGCGGCAAGGATTTTAACCTGCTCTTCCAGGAACGGGAATACTTCTTCAATAAAAAGAACTTCTTTCGTTTTGGATAGATTTTTTTTAAGAAACTGCTGAGGAAGAGGCCATGTAGTTCCTACTTTGAGTATTCCGACTCGGCTTTCCAAGCCGAGAAGATGAATAGCCTCCCTGCCGTAAAGGCTTGCCACGGAACAGGCCACAATCAAAAGTTCCGGATTTTTAGGCCCTTCGTAGGCATTAAAAGGGGTTTGTTCAAATAGTTGCGCAGCTTCTCTGATTTTTCCCTGCTGGGGGGTGTGTTTCGACTCCGGCATACCGGGCAAGAGACTGATGATGGGGCCACAATCAGGATCCAGCAAGGAACCGTGATATTTAAAAGCGGGAAGCCTCTTTGAAACGGGAAGTGCCCCGAAAATAACGTTCCCGCTGGCGTGCGAAAGCCTGGTAACGCTCCGAACCATAACCACATTTTTGATCGCCTCGGAAAGCTCAAATGCCCACTTGACCATATCCTTGGCTTCCTGAAAATCTGCCGGCTCCAACAGGGGAATCTCCAGGAGTCTGGCAAAATATCGAGATTCCCCCTCGTTGACACTGGATAATGCCCCCGGATCATCGCAGGGAACCAAAACAATGCCGCCGCGTGTTCCTGAGCTGGCAAGATGAAGAAGAAAATCGGAGGCCACGTTGACACCATTTTGTTTCATGACGCACAAAGCTCTCAATCCGGCAAAGGACGCAGCAGCGGAAACTTCGAGGGCCACCTTTTCGTTTGTTGACCACTCCACATAAAGATTCCCGGGACTCGCCACCCGGGCGAGATTCTCAATGATTTCGGAAGAAGGCGTCCCCGGATAGCCGCTTGCCACTGATATACCCGCTTCCAATGCCCCCCGTGCAATGGCCTCATTGCCCATAAGAAGATGCTGCACGCCTTCTGTTGTATCAGTCAGATAAGACATTCCCGTCCCCCCACGCTTAGGTTATGATCTTTTCAGCAACTTCAGGCATCATCCTAAGGCAGGCATGTTCTGCAGGATCATCTGTATTGAAAAGGCCGTCCTCTTTCAATTTCATAAGCCCCCTTTTCTTTTTGTTTTTTGCCGCTTCCGCAAGATGCTCCAAATTTTCCACGGGTAATTCCTCAACCTGTAGATAACCATGCTTCAGCGCTTGCCAAACAAGCTGTTGGCCGCGTTCGGTCCGAATGATCAATGTATTCATATCGGGCCGACCCTCCAGCGCCCCAACGGAAAGATCGGAAAATTCAGCCGTCATATCCCAGCAATATGAACATCCGGCAGGAATAAAGCCGCGAATATCATTCAATGGAAGTTCCGCTTTTCCCTTCTCCAGATATACTTCCATCACTTGGGCAGGCGGAGGGGGAATATCCATTTTTTTGATTCCCTCCACAGCAAAACGCCCGGAGATATAGGGCTCAAAGGATCTAAAATCAACGGCCCAAGTGCAGAATAACCCGATAACAAGGCTCGCGCAATCCATGAAATCGCTTTCGGCCATAGGATTCAACCGTCTCTGAGCCAGGCCGATAACTTGACAGGGAGTAGCCACCACGCCAATCCGCTTATAACCTTCCCTGACAGCCTTGTTAAAGGCGGAAAGGGTGGGCGCCGCCGTATATTTTGAAGAGGCGCATGAAAAAACGTCATCGGGATCGGTAACCAGACGAGGGACAGGAAGCAAGCCTTCTCGATCTGTCAACACGGCCACTTCGATATGCCGATTTTTCAGGGCAAGCCATGCCAATACGGAAACTGTACCCCCAGCCTGGAAAGAAGCATTTTGGACGGGATAAATACCACGAGCGGCTTTTACAGAAATATAAGTCCCTAAAGGATTATCGCCGTAAGAAAGCCCGAAAAACTGCAGCGAAAGCTCGTCTAAATCAACCTCGGCACGGGGACAGAAAGCATGGCACTTACCCTTAGGAAGAGTGCAAGGGAAAAGCATCGCCGTCCTGCCACGGTAAGACCGAAAATAGGGACAAATATCCACACACGCTCCGCATCCTACGCATAAACCGCGTTGGATCACATCAGCAGCCATCTCATTTGAACCAAATATCCTCATCGTAACTATCCTTAAAGATTGTATAGTATCCTAACGCTGAAAATCGCTCTTTTCAAGTATTTTTCAAAGCATATATAGTTTGACATCATGCAATCATTTCACGCATAGCATAAAAAAGCCCTGTTTGCCACCTCAGCGGTAATTCAAACAGGGCATGGAAATTCTTACTGTTAAACTTTATTCTACTCTGTCGGGACACTTCCAATCAATTCCAACAGTTTTTGCACGCCACCTAGGTTGCCTGTAAGCTTGGCAAGTCCTCCCTTCTTTAATTTTAGATTGCCCATCGTCAAGGCAATAACAACATTCTTCTTGCCCGATATCACCTCCAGAAAATTGCCGGCCTTAGCTTCGATGATAAAATCAAGCTCCTCAACCGGCTTCGGGCCTACCCAGCATGGTTCCCCCCCTGGAATCCTCACGCCCAATTCCGTGTCTTCATTGAAATT
This sequence comes from Syntrophaceae bacterium UBA4767, assembly GCA_002403385.1. GTDB lineage: Bacteria > Desulfobacterota > Syntrophia > Syntrophales > UBA4767 > UBA4767. Next base: position 24,582 of record DHHR01000038.1, read on the forward strand.
TATTTTGGGATCCTTCAACACCCTGAAATGAAAATTCCCTTCCAACTCCGCAGCCTTTTTCTGAAACTCCTCATTGTCCTTAAACTGTCCGGCAACCACCCTCCACCATTCCTCAGTAAATACCTTCATAACGCCTTTCTCCTTTCCATTTTCATTGGGGATTCAACCAACTTTTCCAGAGGGAACAGAAATCATAACCCATTCCCGCTAGATGCCCTGCCCAAAATCAAGAATAGGCCGGACTTCGACAACATCAAAAACAACCCTGTGCTTGAGCATCTCCGCCGCACTTCCGATATTAGCCTTAATCATGGCCTTCATCGCTTCAAAATCTTTGCCGCCATCCTCCATTCTTCTTACCTTAAGATAAATGCGACACCCCTCCGTCTGCATCCCTGTCTTTCCAGGCAAAGTAAGCAAATATGACGCATAGGGGTTTTCCGCAAGATTACGATATGTCCTGTTCTCTCCCAACATAATGGCAACCGTCTCATCATCAATCAACGCGAGAGATCCAAATATGGCTATATTCGTCTGGCCTATCTTATTGGCCGTACTGATTACACTGGTCTTGCCTGCCTCGCTAACGTATCTTTTTACCGTTTCACTTACCTTCATCGTCCTTCCTCCTTTCCTAAATTGATTAACGACTTTCCCTGTTACGGTCTGTTCTTTTGACCTTTGTGGTTATCCAGAGCCGTAGAATGTCGCTTCCCATAAATCAAGGTCCATTTTAACAACTGTTCTATAGCGTGTGGGAGCTGACCGAAATGGTCAATAAATTGGATGGTCTTTCCATATTGCCTCAGCATGGCATCCTTATCTTTATAACCGCAGCCCAACGTTACGAGATGAACATTTTTTTCTCTACAATAATCAATCCCATACTGAACATCGCATCCAAAATTAGACTCGCCATCGGTAATATGGATAATAAAACTTCGTCTCCCATCATGGAGCATAAAATATGCTGCGGCAATGATAGCCTGTCCAGAGGCTGTCTGGCCATGGGGAGGAATGGAAAGCAAATTTCCGCTTTTGATGAGGCTCGAAATCATGCAAATGCCATCCGTTTCGAAATATGCATAGGCCTGCAAATGATTTTGGAATCCACGAAATGCTTTATGAATCGTTCCTACCGTGTTCTCGACCATTCTCCAATTGGAACCACCTCTCATTGAACCACTGGCATCGATAAGGAGACAAATATTCCAATCCATATAAGCAATACCATGCTTATCGTAAAAACAGCGGGCATTAATCGGGGCTCTGTACAATCTCCGTTTATCCACTCTTCCGCTCACAAGCCCGCGGTTCAGCATAATCTTACGATCCGCATAACTCTGGAAAATAGCCTTTAGCCGAGCAACCAGTTGATGGTCCACCACGGGATGGGATGGTATATTAAAATCCCACTTTGAAGTAGGAGCCACTTCTACATTCTCACCCACCACAGAACGGATGATGGACGTAATATCATCCGAATCGTAAGCAAGCTGCGTTTCTATATCCAAGGCAACCTTGGAAGACAAAGAAGATTTAGGCGCAGCTTTAGCAGCGGTCTTTTGTTCCTCACAACTTGCTGCGGGGTACCACAAAAGCATCTTATCAACCATCTGCCATGAACCGATGATATCTTTAAGATCTTCCCATGCTTTTAAATACAAGCGATATCGCTCTTCACAGCGATATGTAACCGTTTTTTCGCGCTGACTGATCCTTTTTAGTTCAGCGCAAACGCCTTGAAGGATTTGCAGGGGCTGCTGGTATTCCCCTTGATATCCCTTATCCTCGATGCCGTTGCTGGCGCTCCTCCACCACAGATAAAGGAGTTCATCTATCGTAACCTTATCGGGCTTAATTCTGCGAGAAGCGCCTTCCATGGCCACTGTTCTGGTCACCTTGGTATAAAGTCCTAAGACAGACTGATCTGAGATGTAATCGACGTAGATATCCTCCCCTGCATGAATTATCTTCTGGAACATGATTTTATGGATGATTTTCATGCCCTCTGAATCTGGCTCTGATTTCTTCCAGACCAGATCGCTCCATTCTATCCGGTGCAATGCCTCGTGGGTCACCAAGCCGACGAGATAATCAAACTTCCCATAGGGAACGGGATAACGTCCCTGCGCTATTGCCGGATCAAGAACGATATCTGCCCCTCCGTCACAGGACATTCCCAGCCATTCAATTAGTCCGACATTTTTTCCCAAGTGTCCCGCCACCTTTCGAAGAGCGCGAAGCACATTGGCCAGTTCCGTGGATTCCAGCGTAGAAATGTTCTTTCTCCAAAACGCCGATATCCCTTCATCCTCTATATTTGCCAGCTTATTGTTTGCCAAGTCCATCGTTTTTGTCAGTGGCATCTGTTGACTGCACATTTCTAAATCCTAAATTTAAAAATCAATAGGCAATATATTGTCTGGTTTGCTCTTTGCCTCTTAAACCCAGTTCAAGATGCAAAGATAACAAGATGGATTCCAGCACATCCCTGCTGACCTGCAAACTGTTTGTAAATGCCTCTCCCACGGAAGATCCTATCGCAACCATCTCCGCAATCATCAACGTGTGACGGGTTGAAACCGTTATAGGCTCCTGCGTATTGCTCCTCAACTGATTGGCCACATTCACAATGGTCAGCGCGCTTGCATTATCAATCCCCGTCTTCAACTCGAGCACCCTTGTTTCTATGTCAGGGGGCAGATAATCCAACATCATCGTATAAAAACGATCCCTCAATGCCGCATCCAGCATCTCCGTGCCAATGAACTCTTCCCCCTCATTCAATGTCGCAAAAAAAACAACTCCATCTGCAACCTTGATTAAGCCCAACTCATCTGTCCAAACCTGCCTATCATCAGACAAAACAGAAAACAACATATTCAAGGCCTTCGGATGCTCGGGACGGTTGATTTCCTCCAAATGAATAACACAACCCGGTGTCTGTATCGCCTCAGGGAAAAGAAATTTCTGATAAAATGTCTCTCCTCCTTTCAGTCGATGCTCACCAAATAACTGCCCAGGTTCCGATAAAATACCTATTTGAAATGTCGCCAATGGTCTTTTGTCCTTCGCTGCAAACTGTCTCACCAAAGTTGACTTTCCGCATCCCTGTTTCCCCGCTACCAGTATATTTACGGGATGCCTCTCTGATAATGCCTTTACCCTTTCCAGGCTTGTTACCTTATCCTCCGGCAAAAAAAAGTTTTCCTCATGCTTGGGAATGGATTTCCTCACATCGAATTCCACCATCTGATCCGCTCTCCTCTTCCTACTTGCCATTGCAAATACTGCCCTCCCTCTCCAGCACTTGAACATACACTTCGCAATTTCAAGCAATCCCTCTTTATTTTTGATTTAAAAAAACAATTCTCTCTGACGGCTTTTTATAAAATCATCGAGACCTTTGAGATTCCACCTCTGATTCATTTGCCTTAGCTTTGTGATGATTTGTTTGGCTTCTTCCATCATAACTTTATCTTCTGATCGTGGAATCGCCGCGAGCTTTCTAGATAATTCCCGCATCTCTTCCTCTTCGCGTTCTAAACCTTCGCTTCTTGAAAACAAACATCTGTGTCCACACCTTGGACACTGACGGAGATCAGACTCTCCGCAAGCAGGTCAGCCTGTCTTGCAAAGATACTTAAATTCCGTATAATCATCCGTATAACCGCAATTGGCACATGTTATATTCATAATTTTCAAGCCCTTTCAAAAATCTCAAAATTACGGAACAAAGACAGAAAAACGTTACCCCACATCCCAATCCGCGCTAAAAACGAAAGACTATCACACCGGCAACTGAAAATAGAACAATCCCCAATAGAGTATTGCACTAAATACGGACATCGTTAACAATCGATTGCTATATTTAATTGCCGAAGCAATAACAACCTAGCCTAGTCCCTGCACAGTTCTCTGGA
>DHHR01000001.1 GCA_002403385.1 Syntrophaceae bacterium UBA4767
CTTTCTATACAGAAACTTCCGCCAAGTCTTGCTGAGCGCTCCTAAGACAATGGACTAAATTTTTATCCCCCTAAACTGTAAACAACGCTCAATTTTCTTACATATTTCACACGCCTATGGGTTGGGCTTGTAAGCAAGGCTGTTACGACATCCTGCCATGCAAATTTTTCCAAAATTATCCATATCTTTGTTGACCTAAACCAATAAATTTGCTAAGAGAGCGCGTTATGGTTTTTCCAGCGGTGACGGTGAAAATCTCAAGGGAAGTGTATTTTTGATTGATCTTCATGTACATTCGGTTTTCAGTGATGGACAACTGGTTCCTGCAGAGCTGGTGAGGCGCGCCAAAACGACAGGATACCGGGCAGTTGCAATTACGGATCACGGAGATTGGTCTAATATAGACTTTATTATTCCGAGAATTGTTAAGGTCTGCCAATCACTATCGGATGCTTGTGAAATTATCGTTGTTCCCGGCATAGAATTAACGCATATTCCTCCCAATCATATTTTCCGGCTGTGCGAGGAAGCAAGAGGTTTGGGAGCCAAAATTATTGTCGTACACGGCGAAACGATTGTTGAACCCGTTATGCCGGGAACAAACATGGCGGCCCTCCATGCTCCCATTGAAATACTTGCCCACCCGGGGCTTCTTACGGAGGAGGAAGCAAAGGTTGCAGCGGAAAGAAATATATATCTCGAAATTTCTGCCAGAAACGGGCATTGTTTGACAAACGGCCATGTGGTGAAGATGGCCAGACACTGCAAAGCCCCACTAGTCTTAGACACTGACGCCCATGCGCCCCATGATTTGATTAATCTAGAGATGGCTCGCAGGATCGCTATGGGCGCTGGTTTAACAGAAGACGAAGCGGATGAGGTCTTTAGGAATTCTGAACTGCTTGTCCAGAGGATATTGGCAAGATAAAAAAGGGCTGCCTGTAAACAGAAGATTCTACAATATCAAGTTAAATAAGGTGGCGTTTGGCGTTTATGAGGCGTAAAAGTAAAATTACCCCTTCAAGAAGTAATGGGCACCCCTTGCATATATGTTTGTTGACCTATCGGGGGAATCCGGCTTGTGGTGGTCAGGGTGTGTATATTAATTACCTGAGTCGGGCTCTTTTAGAATTGGGGCACAAGGTGGATGTCGTGTCCGGTCCACCTTACCCAGAATTGGCGCAAGGCATTGTTCTTCATAAGCTTCCAAGCCTGGACCTTTACAATGCCAATCATTTATTTAAGGTAGAGAAGTTGAGCGATCTGAAATCGCCGATAAATCAATTAGAATATCTGGGAGTGAGTTCGGGAGGCTTTCCAGAGCCTTTTACTTTCGGTCTTAGGGCATATCGGTTTTTGCGGGGAAAACAGGCCGTTTATGATATTGTTCACGATAATCAATGTCTTTCCTATGGTATTCTAGGCATTTCAAAATTATTGGGTATCCCTACGGTGGCGACAATTCATCATCCTATCACCGTTGATCGTAAAACAGACATTCAAGCTGCGAAAACATTACGTAAAAAGATTATGGCCTTGCGATGGTATTCGTTCTTAGGTATGCAGAAGAGGGTATCAAGGCAAGTCCATCACATTATTACCGTTTCCGAGTGTTCTAAGAAGGATATAAGCAAAGATTTCAAAATCCCGGAACATAAATTTAGAGTTGTTCCCAATGGCATTAACACGGATTATTTCTATCCTCTTCCCCATGTGAAACGATTGCCTAACCAGCTGTTGGCTACAAACAGCGCCGACACGCCGTTGAAAGGGCTTAGATATTTGCTTGAGGCTGTGGCATCCATAAAGAAGAAAAGAAACATCAAATTAACGGTTATTGGCAAGCCCAAGAAAGGTGGCGTCATTGAGCATCTGGTAAAAAATCTGGGGTTGATGGATTGTGTGACATTTTCAGGCCGGATCGAGTATAAAGACTTTGCTCGGTACTATGCCGAAGCGACCATAGCGGTGATTTCATCCTTATATGAAGGCTTTGGTATGCCTGCGGGTGAGGCCATGGCATGCGGGGTTCCGGTAATCAGCACAACGGGCGGGGCGTTGCCGGAAGTAGTCGGGGACGCAGGTGTTCTCGTTCCACCTGCGGATAAAGAAGCCTTGGAGCGTGCCATCATTTCACTTCTTGATAATCCGGAAAAACGCGAACGGCTGGGGCGGCTGGGTCTGGAACGTGTGAAAAGTTCTTTTACATGGAAACATGCAGCTCAGAAAACTGTGGATGTTTATAGGGAAACAATAGATGCTTACTATTGATTTTCAGAAACTCGATATCAGACCAGGATTTCGAATACTCGATGCCGGCTGCGGAACAGGGCGTCATATATGCGAAGCCTACCGTTCTAAAAACGTTGATGTAGTAGGCATTGATCTAAACACCGATGATCTTCGAAAGGCGACAGATACATTGTCAGCTATGTATCGGGAAGACCCTGATAATAGGGGCTTATGTATCATGTCAATGGCGGACTTAACAAGGCTGCCTTTTAAAGATGAGACCTTTGATCTGGTAATATGTTCGGAAGTTCTCGAACATATCCCAGATAATATGGCAGCCATTAAGGAATTGGTTCGTGTATTGAAACCCGGAAGGAATTTGGTCGTAAGCGTCCCGAGGTTTTTGCCCGAGAGGATATGCTGGGCGATATCGGAAAGTTATCACCATGTACAGGGAGGCCATATCCGAATTTACAAGAAAAAAGAATTTAAAAAAATACTGGAGGATGCAGGAGCGAGATGTTGGAGTATTCATTATAAACATTCGTTGCATACTCCCTATTGGTGGCTGAAATGTCTTGTTGGCCACAAAAAAGAAGATTCCCGAGCAGTAAATCTGTACAAAAGGTTTTTAGAGTGGGATATTATGGAACATCCATTCTTAACCAGATATTTAGATAAGTTGTTAAACCCCTTCATTGCCAAGAGCGTAGTTTTCTATTTGAAAAAAGGATATTGATATGGAGTTGAATTTATCTCGAAGTGTTGAACAGGCAGCGTTTGATGTTGAAGCAATAGCGACTTTTATTGCGGGCATTCAGAAAGAAAATGGAGAAATCCCCTGGTCTATCGGCGGCAAAACAGATCCCTGGGATCATGTCGAAAGCGCTATGGGTCTTGCTATTGCGGGATATCTGAAAGAAGCGCAGAGGGCCTATGAATGGATGGTTGAATCACAACTGGAAGATGGGAGTTGGTGGGCCGCTTATCGCGATGGCGTTCCTATTGACAGAACCAAGGACACCAACATGTCGTCTTATATCGCGGTGGGGGTTTATCACTATTATTTGATTACAAAGGATGTTTCTTTCCTGAAAAGAATGTGGCCTACAGTAAAAGCGGCAATTAATTATGCGCTAAGCCTCCAGGCCTCTACGGGGGAAGTTTATTGGGCAAAGAATGCCGATGGTGTCATAGATTACATGGCGCTGCTGACGGGTTCTAGTTCTGTTTATATGAGCATCAAATGTGCTTTAGCCATTGCCGCACAGTTGGGTAAAAAGAAACTTGAATGGGAAAAGGCTTCTAAAAAGTTGGGATATGCGATTAAAAAGCGGCCAAATTCATTTAACATGATAAAGTCACGCTATTCAATGGATTGGTATTACCCTGTTCTTTGTGGTTCTATAACAGAGGCGGATGCCAGGAGGCGAATTGAAAAATACTGGCACAAGTTTGTAGTTCCTGACTGGGGGGTCAGATGCGTTTCAGACCGGCCATGGGCAACAATGGCCGAAACATCGGAACTGGTATTGACACTTGCCGCTATTGGTGAATATGAAAATGCAGAGATCATTTTTAGCTGGCTGGGTGATAAAAGATATGATGATGGCTCCTACTGGATGGGTGTGACGTTTCCCGATGGTGTTATCTGGCCGGAGGAAAAAACATCTTGGACAGCCGCTGCCGTGCTTCTTGCGTATGACGCTCTAAACAATTTGACAGATGCCAGTGTCTTGTTTAATCACCGATTCTGGAGTGATCAGGGATTTGGAGCGCCGACCCGCACGAAAAATGTCTCTCTCTTGAAAAAACGGAAGACTTGGGAAATGCCTTTCTCTTATGCAGATTCAACTCCCGATGATGCCAGGGGTTAACATTGAGAAGAGATCACCGCCCTTACGTCCTTAAACGCTTGGATATAGAATTCCAAAGATGGTACACGGGCCATTTTTTGCGTCCCCAGTTTTATCATCTTGGCAAGGCCCCGTTATTTATGAAACCATGGTATGTTGAGATATTTGGGGGGCCTATCGAGCTTGGCAGTTATGCAAATGTCATTGCAACTTCGGATAAAAAGGTCAGAATTACTGTTTGGTCCAATGCCAAACAGGAAGGGAAAATAAAAATAGGCGATTATTGCTTGATTTGTCCCGGCGTTCGTATCGGCGCCGCTACGGAGATAACGATAGGAAACAGTTGTATGATGGCGCAGAGTGCTTATATTACCGATTCCGATTGGCATGGAATCTATGATCGCAGTCTTTCCATCGGACAATCAGCGCCCGTCAAAATCGGGAATAACGTGTGGCTTGGAGATAGCGTTATTGTTGGTAAAGGCGTCCATATTGGAGATAACAGTATTATTGGAGCGGGATCCATTGTGGTGAAGGATATTCCCCCCGATGTCATTGCAGCCGGAAATCCCGCAACCGTTGTAAAAAATCTCGATCCTGTCCGGCACATAAAAACACGCGCTGACTGGTTTGCTAATGCTAGGAAACTCGCCGCTGAATTTGACAAAATTGACAGACTCTTTTTGAAAAATAATACGTTTATAGGATGGATGCGATCCGTTATGTTCCCAAGAAGGGGAGATTGATTATTTCATTTATTTCATTTGTGATGATTTGCATATGAAGGTAGCCATTATAGCCCCGCCGTATCCCCTAGCAGAAGCGCCGGCGCCGCCTTTGGGGGCTTCTTATGTTGCGGCTGCCTTCGAAGCGGCAGGCGCCGAAGTGGTGATTTTTGATTATATTGTTTCTCAATATACGCCGGATAAACTTAGAAAAATGTTGAGCAGTTATAAGCCGGATGTGGTGGGAGCGACATCGGTGACGATGAATTTCAAGATGGCGGCAGAGATTGTGACAACGGCCAAAAAGCATGATCCTTCCATAATTACGATGATGGGCGGCCCGCACGTTTCCTTTGATGCTGCCGGCGCTCTTCAAAACTATCCGGAAATAGACATGATTGTGATAGGAGAAGGAGAAGAAACCATCAAGGCCTTGATGGCTGTTGAGATGGAGGCGGACAGGTGGGAGAAAGTCGAAGGCATTGCTTTTCGCAGGGATGATGGAATCGTTTTTACCAAGCCAAGAAAGCTAATCGCTGATTTGGATACCCTTCCCCTTCCGGCAAGGCATCTATTGCCCCTGTCCAGGTATCAGGCGCTGGGTTTTCCCATCAGCATTATCACAAGTCGTGGTTGCCCCTATCCGTGCATCTTTTGCCAGGGCCGCAGGATGGTAGGGAAAAAGGTTCGTTATCGAAGTCCCGCGCTGGTGGCTGATGAGATTGAACACATCTTATTTTATGGAATGACCAGGATTAATGTAGCGGATGATCTTTTTACGGCAAACAAGGAGAGAGCGAGAAAGGTCTGCGAAGAGATTCAACGCAGGAAACTGAAGTTTGCATGGAGCGCCTTTGCGAGAGTCAATACGGTGGATAGGGAAATCCTGGAAATTATGCGCGACACGGGATGCGATAGTGTGAGTTTTGGCATTGAATCGGGAAACCAGGAGATGCTTGACCGTATCCAAAAGAAGATCACGCTCGATGAAGCAAGGCGGGCGGTAAAAATATGCAAGGAAGTGGGAATCCTTGCTCATGCATCTTTCATGGTTGGCCTGCCGGGGGAATCACCCCAGAGTTTACATGATACACAGAAATTTGCGGATAGCCTTGATATCCATTATGGTTATCATTTTTTGGCGCCCTTTCCAGGCACAACGGTCAGGGAGAAGGTTGATGAATATGACATTGATATCCTGACAGACGATTGGGATCAATATGACGCAAACAGAGCCATTGTTAAAACGTCGAAACTTTCGCCGGAAGAGATTACTGAATTTGTGGCCGCATTTGATAAAGAAATTAACGACGAGTGGGAAAATCAAGTACGGCGATACAAGACAGGCGCCAATACGCCTGAAGAAAATTTGCAGGTCGAAGGGCACTTCCGGACTAAGCTGGTTTATAAGCTTTTGTCAGAGGATATTATTGAACGATTTGGTCGTATCGACATGGCTTCAAACAGATGTAAACCTGAGGAAGCATTGGATTTATTATGTAATAAAATTCAGTATCTTATGAACAACAACGTTTATTCTATTCGTAAGGTCCTCATGGATTTCATTGAGCTGGGATACATCAAGTTTAGACAGGTGGGAAATACCTGCGTCTGGTGTTGGACACATAACAGAAATGTTGATTTTTTGTAACTGCTATAAACCCTCTATTTTTTCACGGTTAGTGAGCTTGCCGAACTTAATGTGAAAAGTTGATCTGCTGTTTAAACCATTTGTTTAATTCTTCATCCTTTCTCTGTTTGTGTAAGGAGCGCTTAAGTATTCCCAGGGTATTGATTATGGACAATCCTTCAAAAAGCCCCGATGAAAGAGCTAACTGGTAGATAAAATATGGCGCCTGTCCCCCTTTCGAGGGATCGAGGAAGATATCGTGAATGAGGAGGTAGCCGTCGGGGAGAAGGTGGGAAACCCAGTTTGTATAATCTGTGAAAGCAGCCTTGAACGTATGACCTCCGTCAATAAAAACCAAGCTCAAAGGCGTGCTCCATAGGCGAGCCGTCACTTCTGATTTTGCCACAATCGCAACAACGGTATCTTCCAATAAGAGATCGCGGACGGTTTCCCTGAATATGTTGAAGGTATCAATTAGACCGGAATCTTTGTCTAAAAGTTCAGAATCAAAATATTCCTGCCCGGGTTGTTGTTCTTCGGAACCGTGGTGATGATCAACCGAAAAGAGAATCCCGCCATTTTCTTTGCATCCCAATCCTAGATAGGCAGTTGATTTGCCGCAGTAACTGCCAATTTCTAGGCAGGGACCAAATTGACTTGCCTGTTTTGCCAAATGATACAATTGCTCAGCTTCATCATCGCCAAGGAACCCCTTTATATTTTTCGCTTTTAAATGGCGGATATCCATAAATCATAACCTTAGTTCGACAAGCTCACTTACCTTCCATCATGACACCTAGCGAGGTCTATGCTTATAGACTTCATTCCAGGCTAGTTATTTCTCCCTCCCCGACCTTCCGCCTTTTTGAAGCGCCAATATCCTATTTAACAAGAAAAAACTAGTAGGGTATCCCCGCATCTCCCTTTTCATCCAGTTTTTTTAATCGGACAGCTTTTATAAAACGCTTATCATAGTATGGTGTATCCAGCGTATCAATCCTGACCTCCTTGCCCCGGTACGAAGCATGGATGAACTCATTATTTCCTACATAGATACCCACATGGCCTATAGAGCGACGGGTATTGAAAAAAACCAAATCCCCGATTTCCAGATCGGAACGTGAAATACGTTTCCCTACTCGCGATTGTTCGCGGGCTGTTCTTGGTAGATTGATATCAAAGAAGCCGTATATTTTCCGGACAAACGCTGAACAATCAAGGCCTCTTATAGAGGATCCGCCGAATTTATAAGGTGTCCCAAGGAAGCCCATAACCACTTTTACCAACAAATTTCTCTCAACGGGGCTGTTCCACGTTCCGATAATTTCTGAGGTTGTCTGGATTTCCCTTTCCATGTCCGCCTCATTGTATTTTCCCTCAAACGGACCGCTGTTGCTGTTATCAACTTCTTCTTCTACACTATCCGAGGTTGAAACGGAGGCAATGCTTTCGGGCGTTGCTTTATCATTTTTAGCGGGTGAATCAGACACAACAAGAACCTGTCCGACTTTTAACGCACTAGAACGTAAATGATTAATTTTCTTAAGTGAAGCAACGCAAAGATGAAATCTTCTTGAAATTTTGTAGATATTATCCCCTTTCTTAACAACATAGGAGCGCAGAAGCGGGGGGGGGGTTATTGAAGAAGTTTTCTTACTGCTTTTCGAAATGGACTTCATTTCCGGACTTTGAATTTTTGATGTTTTATTTGCATCGTTATTAGGGATGTTACTTTGCGCGGTGTTTATGGCCGACACGGAATTTTCAGCCGGAACTATTTCCCCTTTGTTGACGGGATTTATTGGTTCATTCTCCATAACATCCCGGGAAGATAATATATTGACCTGTTTTGTATTATCTTGCCATTCATCTCTTTTTGCAGCGGTGACGCTTGTCTCGTCTGAAACAAATTTATTATTCGGCTGAGTGGAACTTTTTTCAATTTTATCGTCAAGACTTGAAGATGGTTTATCTGCATTGTGAGCTGATGCGGATTTTGATAGCGCCAAAACCTGACCAACTCTTAAGCGGTTATTTCTGAGGTGGTTAATTTCTTTTATGGCATCTATTGACGAACCTGTCTTCTTCGAAACGGTATAAAGGCTGTCGTGTCTTTTCACCACGTAAAGCTTTGCTTTTGGTAAAAAAGCCTGTCCGTATTCAATTTCACCTTTTTCTTTGGAAGGGATTAAGAGTGTTTGATGAATCTTCAGGGAACTTCTTTTTAACTTGTTGATATCCCTGATTTCCTTTTGGCTTACACCAAACTTTTTCGAAATTTTCTTAAGGGTATCGCCATGTTTTACTTCATAGAGTTCATGCGCATATCCTTCTTGATAAAAACCAACGAGAAAGAACAGGACTATCAGTCCCATCCACAGGAAAATCCGCCGTTTCATCATGAAGCACCTCCTTAATTTAATTCGGGGGCTCCCCCACTTTTGCAACGGTGCACAGATTTTGGCAATGGATGACAAACTGCACACAATAAAGCACCGACTTTATACCTGTTTAATTTTGTAAAGTCAAACCCAAATCAATAAAAAATCTATTTTCGCTTGAAAAACACCGACTTAGGTGCTTTTAAAATGTCTTAACCAGCCAGAAGTTTTTAACAGAAAGATCACAATAAAATTATGAAAATTTTTATTAACAAATGTGGACTCGTGATTTAATTACTACTAAAAAGATAGTACGAGAACTTTGAACAACGGGAGACACTGATATGAAGGCTATATTTAGCGATTTTTTGAAAGAGATCATTCGATACCGGCTGATTTTTCAGTTGCCGGATCGGAAAATATGATTATGATGAGTCCATGTTGCCTCCATAAAGGGATATTGTTATGGTTATCATTGATGTTTTTATGGTGGCATAGGATTATTTTCCTCCTTTCTTATACGGTGTTCAAT
>DHHR01000007.1 GCA_002403385.1 Syntrophaceae bacterium UBA4767
AACTGGAGCATCATCGATTTTTTTTTAAGCCAGTCCACTTCGACTTTAAGTTGGCCTATCTGCTTGTAGAGCTCCGACGTCATCTCTTCGTCGTCTTTGGCTTTCTTCCGGCGATGATCGCTAAATACATTCGGAATTTCATCCGGCAATCTCTGTTTCCATTGACGAATCTGATTCACATGTACTTCGTACTCGCTGGAAATCTGGGCCATCGTTTTATCCGACTTCAATGCCTCTAGCGCCACCCTGGCCTTGAATGCCGCATCGTGTCCCTTGCGCATGTTGCTTGCCATCTCTTTTCTCCTTTCTTTGGATGGCAGGCTATCATGCACCAAATTACCCTGTCCAGTTTTTGGGGAGTATTATAATACACTGAATTCACAAAACAATTAGAGGTGACAAAATCGTAAAAAGTCAAAATTCGCGGGTTTTGTCATGGTGAGCCCTTCGGCCGGCTCAGGACAGGCTCTGTCGAACCATGATGTAATATCAATTATTTATGTTCACCCTTCGACAAGCTCAGGATGACAATTGGGACTTTTTACGAGTTCATCAGAGGTATTTTATCACAGAACGTTTGGTGTGAAACATTTTTTTATGATCTTGAAAGTCCAGCGTTTTTCCTTGACACGACAGTCAAGTTTAAGCTAATGGTAGCTTGGAAGTTGAAAGAGAAGTCAGGACGCTTTAAGATGGCTGTCCTGACATGAGTGGTGATTTTATATAACCAGTAAGACAGGCGTCCCGCCTGTCAAAGGAGGATTTTCAAGTGAAAAAATTCATCCTGCCTACCTTCATTTTTCTGCTGTTGCTTTATCCTGCTCTTTGTCTTTCAGCTTATCTCATCCATTTTAGCGGCGGCGGCAAACTTGCAACGCCGCGCTACTGGGAAGAAAAGGGAAGTGTTTATTTTTACTATAAAGGCGGGGTTGCCGGGGTTGAAAAGGAAAATATCAATAAAATAGAAAGGTATGTTGATATAGATGGTGGTCAGACAGTAAGCGACACGGCCTCCGAGAACAAAGACGATACGGTATTTGTATCTCCGGAAACTAAAAAAACGAAGCAGGAGGAAACGCCCCTGAGACTGGAAACGATTGAATCAAGTCCTTCTGAAATAGACACAAAAAAAGATGCTGATATTTTAAAGGAATTCAAATCTCTTCAAAAAAGGTATGAGTTGAGAGAAAGTATGACCGTAGCTGAGCTAACTGATTTAAAAAATGATTTGACGACGTTAAGGGATAAAATAATTTCCAATAAGATGGAAGATGATTTTCTTGAAGAAAGTGACAAAATCAGAGACATGAGATTTTTCATCAATGATATTTTAATTATAAAAACAAAAAGGAAAAAATGAATATCTTTTCCGCATAAAGAACAATAACACTTTCAATTCACATATTTATCAAATTCAACAAACAGCTTGCCGAAGATGCAAATCCTTTAAAGTTGACAAAATCGTAAAAAGTCAAAATTCGCGGGTTTTGTCATGGTGAGCCCTTCGGCCGGCTCAGGACAGGCTCTGTCGAACCATGACGTAATATCAATTATTTATGTTCACCCTTCGACAAGCTCAGGATGACAATTGGGACTTTTTACGAGTTCATCAAAGTTGTTGCCACGACTTTTTTAAAAATACCTGTCCTGCAGGAGGCGGGCTCAGCTGGCTTGCATCATATATGATGTCCGAATTACCGCCACCATCGGTATTGAATGTAGGAATGCCAAGGGTTGTGAGAAGATTGTTTGAAGGGTCTCTTGTTTTCGCAACGAAGATGGAACCGGTAATAGTTCCATTACCCCCCCCATTTCGGAGAAGGGAACCCTGTCCGATACACATGATCAAACCATGATAATCAAAGTTTCCGTTTAATGTAAGTTGGTCGGTTACAATCAAGATGCCTGCACCATTCACGGGACCAAGTGTCGCCTTGCCGTCAACTACGACAATTTTTCTGTTTGATGTAGTGCCCACCTGATCTGCAGTTAATGTGGTATCTCCTGTAACTACGACATCGGCTACAGATTTTAATGAATTGTACAGACTCTCGACACCACCAACGGTATTCCATGTAGACGAAATCAGGGCTGATTCATCTTTTATACAGTCGATGCCCTTGCCAGAGCAAGAATCGCACGTATAATTCTTTATCCTGCCTATCTCGATTAGATTATTTTCAACGGTTGACTCAGCAGTAGGAGAAGTAAGGGCAACGGCGGATTTTTCATTACCTTCAACACCGGAGGCGTTGGAATGACCACCATGAAAGATTACATCGGGTCCCGGGAGAACTATCGCGCCAGGAAGGGGAGGCAGCGTTAGTCGTTCGACAACTACCTGGACTATAGAGAAAGAATTATTAGGTCCCTGGCCAAAAGCTGTAAGCGTTACGCGAAGGTTTGTATCCGTCGTTGATGTTACGGTATCCGGTGTTTTCGCATCGTTGGTAAGATAGACGCGATAATTCCCTCCACCAAAAGAGGTTTGTGCAATATAGGGGATATCATCGGTAACAAACGCTCCATTGCTATAAAAATTAACAATGTTTGTACTATCGGAAAGTACACCACCGCCGCCCACCCTTGCGGCAAGTAACTGGGAAAGCGTATTAGTAAACATATCTGACCGAAGTTGCGCTCTAGCCCTTTCGATACCCGCTTCTGCTATATAAAATGCCTGATTGCTTAATTTATAGTTGCCGCTGATCCTTATGTCCGTGGAGCTTGTAATGATCGCCGTTGCGCCCAGGATGGCCAGGACGGCGATAAGCATTATGACAACAACCAGCGCGACGCCCTTTTCATTGGCCGTTTTGTTTTTTTTGTTTTTGATCTGGATCATCGGTATTCTCCTTCATTAGTAGGCAAGGTTTCTCGGGGTGACATGGGAGGTTAACGTTGCAGTTCGGTGACCGTTGTTTAGCGTATAGTCGGGATCCGGAAGGGCCGTTTCGGCGGCAACTGTTATTTTTATTGTTCGTATGTTGGCTGGTGTTGCGGTAACGGCGCCGTTTTTATCATAGTACTCGAATGTTAGCGATTGGATGTATTCAGCCACAGGCCAAGCAGTCCCCCCGTTAGTTGTTCGGCCCAATTTCTGAATACCATCCGAGGTGTAAAGCGCGTAAGTGACATTTTCATTGGCATCTGTCGTGTTGCCATCGGCGTTCAAATCCATCGTGAAATTGATGGAGTTGGGCATTGGGCTGACAATTCCTGCATTAGCCGTTTGCAAGGGATCGTATCCCGCCATTCTGATTTCCCGCGTCATCATATCCATGGCCACACGGGCGTTTTGCTGCATTTCCGCGATTTGTTCCTGTGTCTTGAGCTCTTTATTTTGCAGGGTAAATACCCCGTAAATGGCCGCCAGCACAATTAAACCGACAGCCATGGCAATCAGCAACTCAACAAGGGTAAACCCGCAAGCTCCTTTCCGCCTTCGCCCCTTATCCTTTTCTTTGCGTCTATGATCCAAAGACATTGCATAACTCCATTACTCTGACACAATCGTTGAAAGGGAAGTCGGAGGGTCATGGTCCTGACCTCGCCACTTCCAGGTAACCGTTACCGTAATTGTCTTCATGTTGGCAGCGGGGGAATTGTTGTTTACCGTCCATGTTCTTGTATAAGCGTGATTATCGACTGTAAGACTTTCCGGCCCGCCGGAGGTTATATTGGCGTATTTGGTGTTTTTCAGCTCCTCCATTTTATCGGCAGCCAGGGTTGTTGCCGCGGTCATCGTCCTGCCGAATACATTGCCGTTGATGACCGATACCGTCACGCCCGCGAGGGCAAGAAGCCCAATCGCCAAAACGGCGATGGCGATAAGAACTTCGATCAAGGTAAAACCACGGGCATGGATTTTTGTCATGGGAATCACCCCTATGCAATGATTGTTGGCTAAGGTCATAAATTTTTAAGGACTGGTATCAATTTTTACCCGTCCAGTTATGGCCACACTTACATATCGCGAACCAGCCGAATTGGAGAGGGTAACAGTTGCCATGTTTGCGGCCGTACCGTTTGGCCCAAATATGGGGTTGTTGTTGGAGCTCAACGTCACATCATAAAACTCTGTCTGGATATCTCTGGTTTGTGTTGTTTCTCCCGAATCAACGGTTCCGCTATTGTTTGTGTCATCTAATATGATGTATTCGTGATTACTTGTAAAGAAGATCTTGAAGTTGTTGTTTTGCTTGATCGCCTTCATCCTTGCCTCCATTAGATCCGATGCAACCTCCCTGGCGGCGCCCCTTAACCGGCTTTGGGTCATATAGTTTTGGAATGTCGGCATAGCTATGGTAAAAAGGATAGCCATTACGGCAATAACGATCATCAATTCTACGAGCGTAAAGCCTGTTTTTGAAGAAAAAATCATTGCCATCTCCTAAGTGTGGAGATACAAATTTTATGCCAAAAAGAGCCTACGCGTGTCCGATGTGCCCTTGATGAGGACAGGTTTGATTTATAGGTTTTATTGTGAATCATTTGCCGGTATCATTTGGCTTGTTTTTCATATCAAAATTGGTTATTTCCCCGCACAAGTCGGGATTTTCCGCAACTGAAGATCTTAATACCTAAATATAAAAAACCTCATAAACGCATCCCCTAAAAATATGTACACAACGCCTGCCAGAGAGAGAAAAGGGCCGAAGGGAACGGCATACTTCATGTTTTTCCCCTTTAAAATCATCAGGCAAATCCCAACAAACGCCCCCGAAAAAGAGCTTAGCAGGAGAATGAAAAGAAGAGATTTCCATCCCCAGAAGGCGCCGAGCATAGCAAGCAATTTAATATCTCCCCCGCCCATGCCCTCTCTTTTGGTTATAAGCTCGTAAAGAAAGGCGACGAGATATAATGAGCCGCCGCCGATTAAGAGGCCCAATGCCGCTTCAAACAATGTAATGTCCATGAAGAGAACCGCAACGGCGAAGCAGATGGGGATGCCGGGCAATGTAATGATATCCGGAATGATCTGGTGATCGAGATCGATGAAGGCGATTACGATCAAAACGCAAACAAACAGGAATGAAAACAGATACTTCACCGAAACGCCGAATTTCCATAGGAGGATCACGGCCATAAAAGCGGTAAGGAATTCTACCAAGGGATAACGGAGGGATATCTTTTGCCGACAACTCCTGCATTTACCCTTCAAAAAAATGTAGCTTACAATAGGAATGTTGTCATAAAAACGAATGGGCTGCCCACATTGAAGACAGTGCGAGGGAGGAAAGATGATGGATTTCCCTTCCGGTATTCTGACAATGCATACATTCAGGAAACTGCCGATGGCAGCGCCGAACACCGCAGCTAAAGCATAAATCCATGGCGTCATTTCATTTTACTCTGCATGTATCATGGGGATGTTAATAAGCAATAATATCCTGCCCGCCTTTTCCGTTTTCAAATTTCTTTTAGTAACACATTTGGGCGCTCTCGACAATCATTAAAACCATTCAACAGTGAAAAAAATTGATATTTCCATAAGGCGTGGTATAAAAAAACAGCTTTACTGAATAGATAAAGGAGAAACCTTGACAACTAAGCAGCGTATAGATGTGCAAACGATGTCCGGGCAAAAGATCGTGGATGAATTTTACATGAGGCGCGCGTTGAAGCTGGCTGAAAAGGGGAAGGGCCATGTAAGCCCAAACCCTATGGTCGGGGCCGTCATCGTTAAAAAAAACCGGATTATCGGAGAGGGGTATCATCAACGATATGGAGGAAGCCATGCCGAAATTAATGCCATACGAAACGCTTCTGAGAAGGTAGAAGGTTCTACGATTTATATCACGCTGGAACCGTGCAGCCACCATGGCAAAACCCCTCCCTGTGTGGAGGTCATACTTGCCTATAATATTAAGCGGGTTGTTGTCGGAACGATTGATCCGAATCCTGTTGTTTCGGGGCGCGGCATTAAGATTCTTGAAAATAAAGGGATAAAGGTGACCATAGGAATTCTTGAAGATGAATGCAGAAAACTCAACGAGAAATTCTTCAAGTTTATCCAAACCCGCATGCCTTTTATCACCTTGAAATTTGCGCAGAGTCTGGACGGAAGAATAGCGCTAGGCACAGGTGATTCAAAATGGGTCAGCTCCCCAGTCTCGCTAAAGTTTGCGCACCGGCTGAGAAGTACTCATGATGCCATTTTGGTTGGTGCAGGCACTGTTTTGCATGATAACCCGGAACTGACGATTCGCCTTGTCCGGGGGAAAAATCCCATCAGAATTGTGGTGGATTCACAACTGCGAATCCCTATGGATGCCCGTGTTTTAAAAAATCAGGATGCAGCAAAAACGATGATCGCAAGCACTCTTCGCGCTGATCCTCAAAGACGTGAACAGCTTGCCAAAATGAATATCGAGGTGCTTTTGGTCGATGAGACCCCCGCTCATCAGGTAGATCTGAGCAAACTTTTTGCCGAGTTGGGCAGAAGAGGCATAACTTCCATCCTTATAGAAGGGGGAGCGGAAATTATCACATCCGTCTTAGAGAAACGAATGGCAGACCGCCTGATTGTTGCGATAGCTCCCAAAATTTTTGGAAAGGGCGTGGAAGCTGTGGGCGATTTGGGCATCGGGAATATGGAAGAGGTTATTCATGTGGTTGACAGGAAATTTTTTAGAAGGGGAGATGACCTCATCCTGGAAGGGAAAATCAAGAAGTAGGGGCACGGTATGGCATGGTATGCGATACATACAAGAAGCCGTCATGAAAATAAAGTTGAATGGGGGCTTACGCAAAAAGCGATTCATGTTTTTTTGCCCAAAATGGAGGTATGGAGCAAGCGAAAGGATCGCAGGAAGAAAATTTCTATTCCCATGTTTCCTGGGTATCTGTTTGTAGATAGTCTTTTAATGGATAACAGCGTAAAATTAAATATCCTGAAAACGGTTGGCGTTGTTAGGATTCTGGGGAAACAGGCAAGTTCCGAACCCCTGCCTGTTCCTGACGATAAGATCGAAGCGATTCAACGTCTGATACGCTCCAACGTAGAAGTTAAGCGCGTCCAGTATCCGATGGTTGGTCATCCTGCTCAAATTGTTGACGGGCCTCTCAAAGACATAGAGGGGATTGTTCTTGAAGCAGACTACGAAAAAGAATGGTTTGTCATTTCCGTCGAACTTCTCCAGCGGGCTGTAGCCATAAAACTGGCTGGATTTAATATCTCCAAACTTTAAGGTCTGTTGCCATCAAGAAAAAAGCAGGTACTGTCAAGTTTTTTGTGTAAATTTTTCATAGGCCATTTTGTTGAAGAAAGGCAGGTTCTTACGCACTTTCCCTATGGGGTTTGACCTCCAATGCAATTCCATTTTCAAAGATATGTAGGCCAAAAGACGATAGCAGGAGATTTCACCGGCTACGATCTCCATGACCTTGGTACGAC
>DHHR01000028.1 GCA_002403385.1 Syntrophaceae bacterium UBA4767
ACTTAAATTTGTACAAAGCATGAGTTGCAAAGGAAATTGTTACGATAATGCTGTTACAGAGAGTTTTTTCCATACGCTAAAAACGGAGCATGTTTTCTGGCGAAAACACAAAACCAGAACTGAAGCCAGACAAGACATTTTTAACTATATTGAGGTGTTTTATAATCGGGAAAGAAGGCACTCAACATTAGATTACATTTCACCGGCCAATTACGAGGGAAATTGGCTGAAAAACGTTGCATGAGTGTGTCTACATTTTCGGGGTAAGATCAGATTTGAAGGTTAGCTCAGGCAGAGGAAATCCAAAAGAATCTTTCAAGCGGCGGAAAATCGATGTCCATCCGGGAACCTCTTTTGGGACAGCTTCAGTATCCAAATACAAGAAGGTTGGGAAAACAACCGCCGGTTGCAGGCCAACGAACCTTGAACCATGCTTCTCATCGAAGAGAAGCATAGAATCTGCCGGATGATAGATAGCGGTAAAGGGGGTCATCTCTGGGGTACGCTCACCTACTTTTACTGGAGCCGATGAGCGGGATCGAACCGCTGACCTGTCGATTACGAATCGACTGCTCTACCGGCTGAGCTACATCGGCGCCATATGAATTTTACATCACCCGTAAAGATTTGCTGTTTTTATCTTAAGCCCACCATCTTGTCAAGGTTTAAGCTTTGGGTCTCTTCATTTGCCTTGACTTTGCGATAATGTTCAATATAACTAATAAATTTTCGCGGCATCACTGAAAACTCACCTCAATAACGCTTTGCTTTCGAAGGTTCGCGCATTGGGATTTAAACATCCCATGAAAACGGCAAAACAACTTTGGAAGGGAAAAAACGTGAGGGGTGTTGCCATGCCAAAGAAATAAATTATCAAAACGTGACGCAAATTCATGCCATTCGGGGATCAGAAATACAGAAGTTGGGTGGAAGTTGATCTGGATAACTATATCAACAATTTGAATGAAGTCAGAAGACTGGTCGGATCGGACGTCAGGATTTTGCAGGCGGTTAAAGCAGATGCCTATGGCCACGGCGCGATTGAAATTTCCCATGTTGCCTTAAGGAACGGTGTGTCTATGCTTGGTGTTGCCAATGCTGATGAAGGCGTCCAACTTCGTGTCAGCGGCATTGCCGCCCCTATTGTCATCTTAAGCCCATCGACAGACGCTGAAATAGGTGAAATTATAAAATATGATTTGACACCCTCGGTATCGGATCTGGATTTTGTCCAGGCATTTCAAACGCAAGCCGCCAAGGCCAATATCAAAGGAAAAATTCACATTGAAGTGGATACGGGTATGGGGCGGGGTGGAACAATGCCCGAAGATGCCCTTCCCATGATCCGGAAAATAGAAAAGTTTCCCAACATCGAAATTGAAGGCATCTTTACACACCTGTCGTCCAGCGAGGAAATGATTGATTATAACAAGCGGCAGTGGCAGCTTTTTCGAAAGCTCCTGGGTGATTTGGCAAGGAACCGTATCTTCATTCCCCTCAAGCATATGTCAAACAGCGGTTCCATCTTGAATTTTCCTCAATTCAATCTGGATATGGTGCGACCGGGCATAATGACGTACGGCATTTATCCTTCCGAAGAAACCAAAGCAAAAGCGACCCTCTTGCCCGTTATGAGTTTCAAAACGCGGATAATTTTGATTAAGGAATTTCCGAAGGGCTACAGTATCGGTTACGGGCGATCCTATACCACACGAAGACCTGCTAAAATAGCGACTATTCCTGTGGGGTATGGCGACGGATACGGCATCATTCTTTCAAACGGCGGGGAAGTGCTCATCAGGGGTAAACGGGCACCCATTGTGGGACGGATATCGATGGATTTGTGCACGGCGGATATAACGGATATTCCATGCTGCCAGGTAGGTGATGAAGTCGTTATGCTGGGACATCAGCACAACGAGTATATCTCTGCCAATGAGCTTGCGGAAAAGTCGCATACCATAAGCTACGATATACTGTGCGCTTTGGGAAAGCGCGCGCCACGCATCTTTTTGCACAAAGGCAGGATGAACTCGGTGGAGCCTCGTTTACGGCGGATTTACATTCCCGATGAGGAAAAATCCATCTCCCGGATTGACAACATCATTCGACATTGCTTCCAGAGGCGAGCCAGAAATGAAGAATTGGGCGATGCCATTTACTATGAGATGTTTGAGACCCTCTTTGGCAAGGAAACACACCAGTTGGAACTCAGAAGCAATTTCAAGTATAGTGTCAACATATCTGAATTTACGGATCGGGAGATTCAAGCCGATTCCAAGGCGGCTAACTACTTTAAGGTCACAACACACGTCGAATACATCAAGGCGATAAAGCATTCTCTCTTCCTGATTGGATGCGCCTCAACCAACGAGCAACTGGCTGCTTTTTTTGAGGACAAGTATTGTGAATACCGTTGGCTTTTGAATCACGGCGACTCTGCAGTGATGGAAAAAGATTTTTTTGTTCAGCGGGTGCGTGTGGACGGCGAAGACATTCCCATTGTCAAAACAAAAAGCACCAAACGGGGTTACGAGCTCTGGTGTGGGTCCGATCAACTCAAAAAGAAACTGAACAGGGAATCAAAGGTTGAGATTGAAATCGTCACCCAAAAAGCGAAAAACAGCAATATTTTTTCTGTCTATCTTATCTATCCTACAAGGGGTATAGACGTCTTATTCGATTACGAGGGGACAAATTTAAAGAATGTCCGACAGATCAGTTACTTCGCCGGCAAACACCCCTATCCGAAGGTAACGGAAGCAAAAGGAAAAGCCATCCGGCTGAAAATCAGCAATCGGCAATGGATATTCCCCAACAGCGGCGTAACCTTTATCTGGGATTTCTAAAGAGTGGTTTTCTATTTGATTGCTGTCTCTTGCAGACAACTGCCAATAATGATAAGAATCTTGTGGGAATTAGAAATATGTTTTATACATGACGCTATAATTATTTGTCGGAATTCTCGGGACATAATACCAATTACCGGCTTAGCTCTATTTTGAGTCATAAAAAACAAACAACAAGTAACCTTGCCGATTAGGCCTCTACCGTAGATAGTGATATGATAATAAAATCATTGCATACACTTGACCAAGTCCGCAAGTCATTCAATGGCGCGACAAGCAGAGCTGATCGTTCTGAAATCGGTCAGTTCCTGACACCCGCCGCGATAGCCTATGTTATGTCTTCTATGTTTGAAGGCGTACCCCAAGATGTGAAAATTCTGGACCCAGGGGCGGGTGCGGGTGCGCTTTTTGCGGCTTGCGTTGAAACCATGATTTCGCGAGAGAAACGCCCTGTTTCAATAGAAGTTGTTGCCTATGAAACAGATAGCGCCATCCTGCCGTATCTGAAAAACACCCTGAAGAAGTGCCAATCACTAGCTGTATCAAACGGCATTGAGTTTAACGGCATCATAAAACGCGAGGATTTTGTCTCGGCTGCCATTGAAGATACAAGAGAATCCCTTTTTGCCGTTCCTCGCCAGCGTTTTACCCATGCCATTCTTAACCCTCCCTACAAGAAGATCAATAGCCGGACTACAATAAGCAAAATGCTCTATTCCTCTGACATAGAAGTTGCAAATCTCTATGCGGCGTTTGTTTGGCTGTCAATGCTCCTGTTGGAGGCCGGCGGGCAAATGGTGGCGATTACGCCCCGTAGCTTCTGTAATGGTCCGTACTTCAAAAAATTTCGGGTTGCATTCCTGCGTACTATGAGCCTCAAACGGATTCACATATTTGAATCACGCAAAAAAGCATTCAGTGATGACGACGTGTTGCAAGAAAACATTATCTATCATGCCGTCCAGGAACTTCAGAAACCCAAGTCCGTCACGATTTCCGCGTCCGAAGGTCTTGAGTTTGAAAAAGCACGCTTTATGTCCGTCCCATACAATCGGGTTGTTCATCCCAATGATCGGGATATGTTTATTCATCTGGACATTGATGGGACTAATAACAGCCCGGTAGAGCGAATGAGATGTTTCGGTTCATCTCTCGACAGGCTGGGCTTGAGTGTTTCTACTGGGCGTGTCGTCGATTTCAGAGCGAGGGAACACTTAAAACAGTCCCCCCAACAAGATACAGCCCCGTTGATCTATCCCTGCCATTTCTCAAATGGTTTCATTAAATGGCCTGTTGAATCAGGAAAGAAAGCCAATGCCATCGCATCATCCGCTGAGACGTCCGGTCTTCTTGTTGAAGCGGGATTCTATGTTCTCACAAAAAGGTTCTCATCTAAGGAACAGAAAAGACGAGTAATGGCAGCGATATATGATCCTGCAAGGATTGATGCACCCCTTGTAGGATTTGAAAACCATCTTAACTACTTCCATAAACACGGCAAAGGGCTGCCAGCGGATTTGGCGAAAGGGCTTGCTCTATATCTCAATTCCACAGTTGCTGACCAGTATTTCCGCCTATTTAGCGGGCATACACAGGTTAATGCCACCGATCTCCGAAAGATGCCGTATCCTACACATGAGCAACTTTTGCGCCTCGGCGCCTATGTCGAAGAGGCAATGCCCAATCAGGAAACCATTGACTCCGTCATAGAAAAGGAGTGTTTGAACTATGGCCAATAAAACAAGTGGGCGGATACACTTTAACGGTGAACGTTTTCTCGGACCATATGAGGAATAGCGTGAATCAACTCATCTGGACAATGCAGCGGATGTCCTTCATGTCCTACTGATTTCTACGTTGGACATCATGATGGAAGCAATCACAAGACATTTTTTAATACGTGTAATCGGGGGACATTTTCTCACAGCTATGGTTTTGAGGTCGTAATATGATTGAGTCTTTGGACAAAAAGATCCATGTCGTAGCGGACATTATTGCCGCGGTGGAGAACACGGTTGTATTTACCGGCGCAGGGGTAAGCACAGAATCCGGTATCCCGGATTTCCGCAGCCCCGGTGGAATATGGAGCCGCTTTGATCCCGATGATTTTACGATACAAAAATTTTTAACAAGTCCGGAAACAAGGCAAAGGCAGTGGAAGCTTCTCCTTGAAAGCGGCCTTTTTTTAGATGCAAAACCAAACAAGGTGCATTATGCGATCGCTGAACTCGAGAAAATAGGCAAGCTTAATTGCGTTATCACACAAAATATCGACGGTCTTCACCAGAAGGCAGGCAATCAAGCGGAAAAAGTTTACGAATTGCATGGGAATATGAAACGGTTAAGGTGCCTTGACTGCGGTAAGTGTTTTCCGCTGGAAGAGATCGTTCGGCGATCTGCCTCTGAAATGGAACTTCCCCTTTGTGAAAATTGCAGAGGCATCCTCAAGCCGGATGTGATTTTCTTTGGCGAAATGCTGCCGGCAGACGCATTGAAGATGGCCACGCATCATTCCACCCACTGCGATCTTTTTATCTCAGTAGGTTCTTCACTGGTCGTCTATCCGGCGGCCTACATGCCTTTATATGCGCAAAAGGCCGGGGCGAAGATCGTTATTATTAATATGGCGCCTACGCCCTATGACAGCACAGCGGATATCATTATCAATGAAATGGCCGGCGGGGTAATGGAAAAAATCGTGGATGAAGTAAAAAAGAGGATATCTGCAAGGTAATTATTTGCGCCCTTTTCTCTTCAGCTCACGCCAATATTCGATCCTTTCCTTGATGGTCTTCTCATAACCCCTTTCGGGAGGAAAATAAAATATTTTTCCCTTGAGAGGATCGGGTAGGTATTCCTGAGGCGCATAGGCTTCATCAAAATTATGGGCATACTTGTAATCTTTGCCATAGCCGATATCCCTCATCAAACGGGTGGGGGCGTTTCGAATATGAAGGGGTACCGGCAGGGCGCCGCTGCCGGCGATTGTTTCTTTCACCCGGTTATATGCTCTATAAGTGGCATTGCTTTTCGGCGCCGTGGCCAAATAGACAGCAGCCTGGGCCAGTGAAAGCTCCCCTTCGGGCATTCCTATGAAGTGAAAAGCCTGCATGGCAGCTATGGCAACCATGAGAGCTTGAGGATCAGCATTTCCGATGTCCTCCGAAGCAAACCGTACCATCCGCCGGGCAATGAACAAGGGATCTTCCCCGGCCATAAGCATGCGGCCCAACCAGTAAAGCGCGGCGTCGGGGTCGCTTCCCCGCAGGCTCTTATGCAAGGCGGATATCAGATTATAATGTTCCTCGCCGTCCTTATCATACAGAAGGGGTTTTTTTTGTAATGCCTTCTCCATCACGGAACGGGTGATTTTATTTTCTCTCCCCGTTTCTTGTCCTCCAAGAAGGGAAGCAGCCGCTTCAAGGTTGTTTAAGGCAGTCCTTGCATCCCCATCGGCTGACCATATAATCAAATCTAAAGCGTCTTTTTCAATTTGCAGCCTCAGCTTTCCCAGCCCTCTTTCTCGATCAGTAAGGGCACGCTGAACAATCGTGGCAATCTCTCCATCTGAGAGCGGCTTCAGAACAAAGACTCGTGAGCGGGACAGCAGAGGGGCAATGACTTCAAATGACGGATTTTCCGTTGTTGCCCCGATAAGCGTGATCAAACCGCTCTCGACATGGGGCAGGAAAGCATCCTGTTGCGCCTTGTTGAACCGATGGATCTCATCAACGAAAAGAACCGTTTTCTTGTGATGGCGCTCCCAGAGATTTTTTGCCTCGTCCACGACGGCGCGTATTTCCTTGATGCCGGATAGCACCGCGGAAAAGCTGACAAAATATGATTTTGTCTCCTGGGCGATAAGACGTGCAAGCGTTGTTTTTCCTGAACCAGGCGGCCCCCAGAAGATCATTGAAAAAAGACGGTCTTCTTCTATAGCGCGACGAAGCAAACTTCCTTCTGAAACTATATCGAGTTGCCCCACATATTCGGCCATCATGCGAGGCCGCATTCGATCTGCCAGCAGACGGGCAGCGCTATAGTTTTTCTCATTATGATTATCGAAAAGGTCCATCTTTATGCCATCTTATAGAACTTTACTTAAAGCGGTCTATCTCCCCCATGAGACCTTCATGCCTGCGATACCATAAATTGGGGAGCGCTCTGTAAAGAAATCTGGAAACAGGTCCAATATATTCCTTCCATCGTTTGTCAAATTGGCAGGCTTCGATAATTTTTTCGAGTATATCTTTTTTGCTTCCCCCTTCGTTAAATATCTTATATGCGCAGTGAAACAGGGGACTGTACATATTTTTTTTCTCCAAATACTTGTGGACGTTCTTTATGGTGTTTGGCCCCTCCGGCGTGCCATCGATTCTTGCCAAGACCTTCAGGTGAGTTTCTATGGGATTTCCTGTATACATCTCATAGAAGTATTTGCCGTAGCGATAATTTTTGCTTGCTTCGGAGGATAAGGTTACATACATGTCTCCTACGCCGGCTTGGCTGTGAAAAGCCTGAAAACCACCCCCTAACAGTTTTGACAACGATCTGATTTCCACACCGGATCTTGCGAATATAGTTCCCGGTATTGAATTTCCAAGATCCAGCGAGTCGGTTACACCTTTTATATTGGCGATTATATTTTTCAGGGCGCCACACGCTTCAACGCCAATAATGTCAAAGTTATAATAAGAAGTCAGTTCTCTTCTATTAAACCCCATTAATTCTTCCCTGATGATTTTAGAGATTTTTTTGTTTCCAGCGATTGTTACACAGACAGGGTTACCCAATGCAATGTCGATATCAAAGAAAGGGCCGCCAATACAAACTATTTTATATTTATGCTTCAATTTGTAGATGCTGTTGTTAATAAGCTGCGATGGAGTGATTAATTCCCTTTTAATATCATCAGATATTAATCCTTTAATGGGTGATATAAAACAAGTATCTCCTGCTTTCTTTTCGATCAGAGGCTTGATATAACTTAACAATTCAGGAAGACGATTCATGGTGAGGGACAGGACGATAAAGTCGTTGTCCTCTATAACCTGTTCTAAATTGTTGGTGGCAATGACGGTGGGAGATAACCTGAAAACATTGTCAATGCCGCCAAGCTTTTTTGCCAGATCTTCGGTAAGGTGTTTAGGATTGAGGTGTTCCGTATTAATAAACCGGCACACATCAATATCGTGGTAATAAATGGTGACTTTCTTTTGATCCCGCCCAAACTTGTAAGCAAATGCTGTTCCCAATCGTCCAGGACCGATAATGCCAACTCTACTTGTATCCAGATTTCCTATCATCATAATAAAACAGAAATTCCTTAAAAATCGCTTCGGTGTATGGTTGGCGATTATAGGTAAAAGAATTATTTGCTGTCAAATAGTAATCGGGGAATCTTAAACTATTGGAAAGCTGCGCCGTAAATCAGGGGATTATTTTAAGAATCTGAGGCTCTTTCCTTTCCGGTATCGGCGGAATACTCGACGGATAACCGATGATAATAGGCGCCACAATCCTGTAATCATCAGGAAGCCCGATTTCCGCTCTCAACCTG
The DNA here is from genome assembly GCA_002403385.1 of Syntrophaceae bacterium UBA4767. Classification (GTDB taxonomy): domain Bacteria; phylum Desulfobacterota; class Syntrophia; order Syntrophales; family UBA4767; genus UBA4767. The sequence continues at coordinate 8,410 of DHHR01000028.1, forward strand.
TTGTCTCTGATGTGCGAGCCGAGGGCAACCCAGCAGGTTCCCAAATTTCTTGCGGCAGCGGCAAACATCAAATAGCATGCAACAAGGGCGCAGTCCACATCTACAGAGTAGATACTTTGGGGGCCTGCGATCAGGATCAGGCATGGCGCGTTGTAAAACACGTTAAATTCTTCCAGGGCCAAGATGGCTTCGTATTTTTTAGAAGGGGAATCGGGCCGTCGTTTTATATCCGCCAAGAGATTCTTTTTGCTTTCATCGGACAGTCTTCTAATCAGCTCTTTATCCCGGATAATAATAAAATTCCATGGTTGGCCGTTTCCGGAGCTGGGCGCAAGACATGCCTCTTCGATTATTTCCATAATGGTTTTTTGGGGAACCTCCTTATCCAGAAAATTCCTGATGGAACGTCTGCGTTGCAGCAGTGTTTGGAATGAAGACAGCATAAACCACCTCCTCAAAGGTTTTTGTAAGCTTTGCCTTTTAAACTGATGTAAAGAAACATATGAATTTCTTTTAGCATATAAAAATAATAGTTGTCTTCTCTTTTGTCTTCATAAAACAGAAAAAAATGAGAACAGCGCGAAGGAATCGCGCGATTTTTGTAAGCATTTTAAAGAATGTATGCCATAAACTTTAAATAATATGCTATAAATGCCGGTGCCAAGATGTAAGAATAAATTTGTATTGGCGTCATGCGAAGAAGATGACATTATGATAGATGAGTTCACCAGGGGGATTGCTGCTTATCTTCATGGATCATTTCCGCCGGCCTACCTGGCCATTTATCTGGGCGGGATATTGGCAAGCTTTGGCTTGTGCGTTTACCATGTGATTTCTAATAACCATTGCGTTTATTGGCACTCACGGCATAGAGTCAAGGTTAGTTTTTGTTATCCTGTCGTTTGTTTGGCAAAATTTGCATAAAAAACGGGAAATAGGAGGTTGCCCATGTTCCAGACAAAGATTACGGAGATGTTGGGAATCAAATATCCCATTATTGGCGGCGCCATGATGTGGATTTCATCGGCGGATTTTGTAGCGTCCATCTCAAACGCCGGAGGGTTGGGTATAGCTGCTTCTTGCATGTACAAAAGCAGGAAAGAATTTTCAGCGGCGCTTGATCGCATTCGTGAATTGACGAATAAGCCCTTCGGGGTGAATATAAATCTTTTCCCGACTATGCAACCAATTGATAATAACGAATACATCGATGTCTTGATTGAAAAAGGCGTAAAAATAGTTGAGACATCGGGACATTCAGCCCCTGAAGATATATGCCATCGTTTTAAAGAAGCGGGTTTGATTTGGATTCACAAGTGTGTTGGCGTTCGCTATGCGCAGAAAGCGGAAAGTCTTGGCGCCGACATTATTACGGTTGTCGGTCAGGAAAACGGCGGCGCAACGGGCAAGCTTGACATAGGGACGCTGGTTCTAGTGCCGCGTGTGGTGGAATGCGTCAAGGTTCCGGTCATCGGCGGCGGCGGTGTTTCAACCGGCGGGGGATTGCTCGCCGTTCTGGCTTTGGGAGCACAGGCAGTAATAATAGGAACACGTTTGCTTTTGACAAAGGAGGCTCCTATTCACGAAAATTTAAAGAAAGCTTTGATGCAGGCCGGCGAATTGGATACAACGCTCGTCATGCGTTCTATTGGATCAACGCACCGGGTATGGATTAATCCGGCCGCGCAAAAATGTCTCGAGCTCGAAACCAGGGGTGCAGAACTTGCGGAGGTTCTAGAAGTAGTTTCCGGTGAAAGAGCAAAGGTTATGTTTGACCAAGGCGATTTAAGCGCGGGACTCATTTCCTGCGGTCAGGGTGTTGGTTTGGCTCACGATATTCCGACTGTTCAAGAACTTTTTGACCGCATTATCGAGGAGGCCTCTACAATAGCTAAAAAGCTGGCGGCATAGAAATCATGGCTATTCACAATATCCTGGATAACTTGTCCCTGGTAGATTTAGACCAACCGTTGGAAGGATTCCGTAATTTTATTGGTTGCTGGATTTATCAGGTTGAGGGGACTGTCATCTTGGTTGATCCCGGCCCACGCTCAACTGTTCCGGTCCTGCTGAATGCGCTGAAAACAAAAGGGGTAGGGAAAATAGATTATATTTTATTGACCCATGTTCATGTAGATCATGCCGGCGGTGCGGGGTTGCTGTTGAGTGATTTTCCCGAAGCTAAGGTAATCTGCCATCCACACGGCATCAGGCACATGGTTGATCCTAAGAAATTGTGGGAGAATTCAAAGAAGGTATTGGGGCACGTCGCAGAAACTTACGGCGAAATAGCGGCCATCCCCGAAAGAAACATCGGCTATCAGGATTTCATTCCCGCAGGCAAGACAAATATTTGCGTGCTTCAAACACCGGGTCATGCGCCCCATCACCTCAGTTTCAAGATAGGGCCAATCTTGTTTGCCGGAGAAGTCGCCGGTGTTCATTACCCTTTGCAGGAAGGCCTTTATCTCCGCCTTGTCACCCCTCCCGTATTTGAGTACGAAATTTTCAAGGCCTCCCTGGAAAAAGTGTCCACCCTTAACATTTCACACATCTGTTTCGGGCATTACGGCCATCGCTGTGAAGTGAAAGAAGTATTTGAAACAGCCCTTCATCAGCTGGACAATTGGCTTGCAATTGTGGAAAAACATTTAAGACAGGGAAGTGAACCTTTTGAGGAAAAGGTATTTGCAAATCTATTGGAAAACGACAGAGGATTAAGCTATTATACTGCGCTTCCTGCCGATATCCAGAGCCGGGAAAAGTACTTTTCCATGAACAGCATTAAAGGAATGCGTGAATACATAACAGGTTGCATTTTTCAGCATTGAAACACCTTGCCGCATGAACCAATTTTGTGTTATTAGAATAAATCATCGGTTGGGTGGAAAATACATAGATTGAAAGAATAAACAGAAAGGAGAAGAGAAAATGCCGGAACTGAACAAAAAGACCATCGGGAAAAAATATCCAGTCACTGAAACACTTATCGACGTACATGAAACGATGTATTACGCGTTGGCCACCAATGATCCTAACCCGTATTATGTCGATGGGGCCAGGGAGGGAGGTATTATTGCTCCCCCAATGTATGCAGTCAAATATGGGGGCACACCTATTGCGCCCATTGTGACGGATAAAGAGGTTGGCGATAATTTTTTTGCAGTTCTTTTACACGGTGAGCAGGAAATCGAATGGTTTAAAGCCTTAAAGCCGGCTCAGAAGGTAAAATGCACAGGCACCATCAGAGATATCGAGGATAAAGGAAGCGGTGAGCTGATGTACATCGAGACCGTGACCTCTCTGTCGGATACAGGAGAAATGGTTTGCAGGCAGAGTTTCAACTTTTTTGTTCGCGGCTATGGAAAACTGGAGAAGAAACCAAAAGTATCGGAACCACCTGAGGACAGAAGCAAAGAAGCGTTTTCTGTAAAAGAAAAGGTGTTTCTAGGGCAAAGCTATGTTTATGCTGAACCATCTGGCGATCATAACCCTATTCATGTGGATAATGAATTTGCCAAAGCGGTGGGTTTAGGTGGGATTATCCTTCAGGGGCTTTGTACGATGGCATTTTGTCACAAAGCTGTTGTAATGAATGCATGTAACGGAAATCCATTGAAGGTTAAAAAAATTTTTGTGCGTTTCTCCAAGCCTGTTAAACCCGGAGATGAAATCACCATTAAAGGCTGGTGGCAGGGAGATAAAGCAGTTACCTTTGAGGCAACCAACCAGACCGGTGATTTTGTCATTAGGGGGGGTAGGGCCGACATGGGTGAGGTTCGCTTTTAATCTCGAAAATTAGGTTCGACAAACTCACTAACAAAGGATCGCACCTTGCACCTTGATAATACTAGTTTGTTGCCGCCGCGCTGCACGCGGCGGCAACAAACTGATGCCAAGGACGGACTCTCGTATTTTTCTTAATTTTTGTCATTTATTTCGTAACTAACCCCCATGCCCAGGGCGGGCACAACGAAGGATGAAAATATTGAAGTTGAGATAAAGTTTTGAGTCACGGTCATCTCCTGATAGAAGAATTTCGGCAAAAACTTTTAGACAGGAGGAAGA
>DHHR01000040.1:0-17767 GCA_002403385.1 Syntrophaceae bacterium UBA4767
CAGTCCACTCACACATGCGATCAGAAATAGAACGGTTCTTACCGGTAACGTTGCGGGGCATTAAAACATGTTTACAACACAAAATATCATACCAGGCGGGTGACATTTCCTCATCGCAAAAAAGGTGACACTTTCACCTTGCAGGAACAGAAAAATAGGCCTTGATTACCGGGATAAATTACGCAATGCAAAAAATGCAGCGAAAGGGGCAGAAGCCGTTACCATTGCCCTGCCTTCTTTATTGGAAATAGTCAAAAAACATTTTCCCGGGTTAAAGATTTGCGTATCTTTATTTTCTATAGTTGATAACTTAGACTATGCGAAACGGTGGGAAGATTTAGGGGCTGATAAGATTACATTTGTAGATTAACTTTCTGCGATAAGTGCGGTTATTGTGCGAAAATCGCAGAGAAAGCGGTGAGAATCAACACAAGGGAACAGACTGAGTCAATAAAATTGATGACTGAATTCCTGGATGGATTAATCCCCGGGGATTTTTTGTAGGATGATTATCAACGATTTGCACCGAATATTTTCTCCAAAGGTTTGTAGCAGCTTTGGGGAGGACGGGAGAAGTTTCTTATGAAACCAACAACACCCGCCACCTTTACCTCCGAACCTCTTTCAATAGCTTCCGTATTTTCCTGAACCATCTCCGGTGGGGTTTCCGATCTTCCCGCATCGATAAGAACAACACCCAACGGCGGGATTTTACGCCGCATCAGGGCTTCCACCGTAAGCAACGTATGGTTAATGGTGCCGAGCCCCGCCCGGGCGGCGATTAGGGGTTTTGTTCCAGTCAAAGAAATCAAATCAATCATGAGAAGCTTTTCGGTGACGGGAACAAGCAGCCCCCCTGCAGCCTCCAGGATTACGGGAGCATATAAGGCATTTTTTTCGGCTGCCACCTCCAGGATTTTCTTAATATGAATTTCCTTTCCCTCGTCGCGGGCGGCAAAATAAGGGGCTTTAGGATTTCTGAAGCAGTAAATAACAGATTCTGCGGGGTCTTTATCGCCAAGAGGCTTTAGATGGTGATAGATAAAGCAGGCATCGCTGTCCGTATCATAAGGGTTTTCACAGCCTGTCTGAATCGGTTTCAGGTAAAACGGCGAGCGGCCCTTGCCATAAAAATATTGCATAAGCAAAAGGGATAAAACGGTCTTTCCCGCCCCCGTATCTGTCCCGACAATAAATATATTATCTTCTCGTTTCATTTTTTGCCTCCTTCAAAGCACGGATAAATGTCCTGATATCGTCCTCGGTATGCATGGCGGTCATAGAAATTCTCAATATGGCCTTATGCAGCGGCACCGTGGGAAAACGCGCCGGCAGGATATAGATGTTCCGTTCAAGAAGTTTTTGGACAATGGCTATGGCATGGGCCTCTTGGCCGATCTCAACGGCAAGGATATGGGCATCCCCCTTGACCGGGAATCCTTCATGTTTTAATTCATCTTTCATCCGCTGGCTTATTTCCCTTAGATATTTTCTGCGTTCATCACTTGCAGAGATTACTTCCATGACATCCATAGCCGATGCCGCATGGGCTTCGGGAAGCGTTGTGGTGTAGATAAGAGGGGAGCAAAAATTAAAAAGATATTCTTTTGACTTGAAAGATAAGAGAGCAAACGCGCCGAACAGGCCAAAGGCTTTGCCAAATGTGCCCACCGCCACGTCGGCAACTCCGGCGGCAATGCCGCGTCCCTTTTCGCCCAATACGCCAAAGGCATGGGCTTCGTCCACGATGCTGAAAAAACCGTGTTTATTTTTGAGTCTTCCGAATGCCTCCACGTTCAGCAAATTGCCATCCATGCTGAAAAGGGATTCCGTCAAAACGGCGACAGAGCGGTCTTTATTTGTTTCCAGCCTCTTTTCGAGGTGGCTCATGCTGCCGTGGTTATATCCGTAGAAATGGGCGCCGCTTAAGGCCATGCCCTTGATACTGCTGGCATGAATGTGCTTGTCAAAAATTATCGTGTCGCCATGTTCAAAAAATGTGGAGAGAACGCCAACGTTGGCCTGGTAGCCGCTGGGGAAAAAGAGGCCGTCTTCGTATCCGAAATATTGGGCGTATATCTTTTCCGCCTTATTGATGGCGTCGTAGTTGCCCGCGACCAGCCGTGAAGAAGCGGCAGATGCGCCGTATTTAAGAAAGTTCCTTGCAATCTTTTGTCTCAAGCTCTCCATAAGGCTGACGCCAAGGTAATCATTGGAGGCAAAGCTCAAGAGCCTTTGATTATCCACAAGGATGTATTGCCCTTCTCTTTTGGTGATGCAGGGAGGGCACCGGTACAAGCCGGCCTGACGCTGGAGGTCTAGTTTTTTACTGAATTTTTCCTCAAACATGCAAATACCTTCCGGTAGTGATTCTGCAGGGTATCTTTCCGAAAATTTCGGTCATAGTCAATGGCGGCAAACAGAAATGATCCTTCTATTTGCGGTGAGTTTCCGTTAGCCCTGATGACATAGGAAAAAGACGACGAGCTTTTGTTGAGAAGGTCGCCATGAAACAGATAGTCGCCGCTGAGGTGCGGATGCTGCGGGATGGCGCATCGGCTTATCTTCAACAGGAAAGCGTGTCGTGAAAAGTCAGTCAGATAGCGAACGTGGTAGGCTCCTAACTGTGCGAGGGACTCGAGCGCCAGATAAAATGGGGCGCTGTCGAAGCGCTTCATGCCGGCGATATGTTCCGGTCCGACGTGGGTGATTGCATCGAGCAGCATAAATCCCTGTAGATGAGAATGGATGATGATCCTATCTTCGTCCATATGACCTTACTTAAAGAGGCGGCTTTGTGACTACAAGCGCGCTGTTCTGACCGCCGAAACCGAAATTTTCAATCAATCCCGAGCTGAAACTGTAGTTTTGTCCCATTCTCACGAAGTTAATCCCGCTGTGGCAGGATTCGTCCAGGTTTCTGATTTCCGGCAGATAGCAACTTTGCATGCAGGCTAGAAAGATGGCCAGCTCCAGCGCCCCGCAGGCCGCCGAGGCGTGCCCGATCCACGATTTTATCGCGATTACCGGAGGTTTATGTTTTCCATAAATGCGGTCAATGAGTGTGGCTTCCATCTCATCATTCAGGGAGGTGCCCGTGCCATGGGCGGAAATCACATCGATCTGCTCGGGGGACATTCTAGCCTCCGCCAGGGCATTCATTATGGCAACCTGCGCCCAGAGTCCTTCCGGTTGCGGCGCCGTCATGTTGTATCCATCCATGGATGAGCCAAAGCCTTTAATTTCCGCAATGATTTCCGCTCCCCGTGACCGGGCATGGCGTAGTTCTTCCAGCATGAAAAATGCCCCGCCCTCACCGGGAACAAAGCCTTTCCTCTGTTTATCAAAGGGGCGGCTTGCCTTTTGGGGATCGCCGCCTGCAGCAAATATGACCTGTGCTTTTTTATAAGCCAGAATGCCGCCGGGACTCAATCTGGAATCCCCGCCACCGGCCAGCGCAATCTCAAGGTAGCCGTCTTTTATCTTTCGATAGGCCTCTCCAATGGCTTGCAGAGAGGCGGAACATGCTGTGGCGATGGTAAGGTTTTCTCCGTGGATGCCGGTTATTTTCGATATGGCGGAGGTTGGTGTATTGGGCAGGAAACGAAGCATCCAGAGTGCCATCAGATCGCTCTGCCCGATTTTTCCCTGCCGGATTTCAGGGCATTCCCCGCCAACATCCATGTTTGGCCCCGTTCCTACAAACAGCCCAGCTTCGTGAAGAGATAGCTTGTCCAGCAGCGAGTTTCTGGCGGCATCTCCCGCAGCCGCCACACACAGCAGGGCGCCACGATTCAGATACCGCCGGTCCTTGAAAGGGCCGATGGATTTTTTGAAATCAACGGAAACAATGGGACAACTTACAATTTGGGGATCAAAGGATGGGCGTTCAAAATAGAACCGTTTCTCTTTCAGATTGTCTGCAATCTGCTCAAGATTGAATCCGATCGAAGAGCAAACACCAATTGATGTAATCACAACACGCCTTGACATACTACCAGTCCTTACCCGGCGGCAGCAGTTTGATCTTAGATTTCATGGTAGATATCCGCGCCTGTTTTTTTAATCAGGACTTTGGGCGTTTCATCGGGAAACCCTGCGGTTACAAAGCATCTGATCCTGATTTCTTTCAAGCCAAGAATCTCTTCAACGTCGGGTACGAAAACGAGCGGCGCCGTCAAGATACACGATCCCAAACCAAGTTCCTCGCCTTTCAAGAGGAAAGCCTTTAGGGCCAATCCAGCGGTGATATCCCATGCCCCATCGGTTCGGTCGTTTTTAAGCAGTCCGGCTTCCGCCAGCATCTTATGGAAATCACGTTGTGGTTTGATAATCCCGACAGCAAAAAGCAACGGGGCGGAAAACATAAATTCCGAAAAGCGATAATAGGTTTTTATCCAGTTTTTTGTTCTCTTGGCGTCTTTTTTTTCTTCTAATTCGTTGAGGAGCGTCTGAAGGCCAGAGATCATGGCTCTCCGGAGCGTTTCCCGGCAGCTTTGGGAAGCTATTCCAACAAAGCGGACCGGTTGCGTGTTGGAGGGCGACGGCGCCATTGCCGCACATTGGATCATCTCTTCGATCCATGCTTGAGGTGGCATATCGGGTTTGTATTTCCTGATGCTCCTTCTTTCGGTAATGAGCTGATCTAACGTTGGTTTTTGGCCCAATGATTTATTTCCGCTGCCACTTAACATAGCTGATCAGGTCTTTTATCTTTAGCGCCGGCCCTCCGTCGAGGTCTGCCAGTATCTCCTCAATTCGCGCAGGGGATAAGAAGGGATATTTCTCGGCAAGGTATTTTATTATGTCGCTTTTTTCCCTCTGAGCTTCATCGATAAAGGCTCTCAATTGCTTCAAGTAGATTTCATCATCATTAACTTCTATCTTGAATTTTGCATTCAGGCAGACGGCCAGCTCCAGAAGATCGATAGATTCCGCCTCGAGATCTCTAATAAGGTACGTTTTTTCGCTGATACGAAACCCTTCGATATCCAGGATATCTGTTAAGATGCTTTTTATCTCGCTTAAAAAATCCATGTCGTTGTTCCTCGACTATTTGCCTGCTGTCAGTCCCCCGTCCATCAAAATTTCCGTAGCATTGAATCCTCTTGCGCTTTCAGAAAGAAGAAACAGGATGGTCTCCGCTACCTCTTGGCTATGCAGGACTCTATGGATGGGAATTTTCTGCAGGATGGCTTCTCCTTGCTTTTGGATGAAGGTCTTTCCCCGTCCCTCCCCGATGTAACCGGGGCGAAGCGATACGGTGGTAATCCCAAAGCTTCCGAGCTCCAAGCCAATACTTTTGTAAAGGGCCTCGGCGGCCAGTTTCGATGCGGCGTAGAATCCCTGCCCCTGGTTTAGCCTTACAGCAGCAGAGGAAGATACAAAGATCATGCGCCCCTTGCCGTTTTGCAGCATGACCCGGCTCACCTTTTTGAGCATCTCAGCCCTGAACGCGATGTTTTCCGCCAGGTATGAGTAGATGCGCATTTCGTTAGCCGAAGCGATCAGGCTTTCGAAATCTCCCTGGGCAAAATCAACGAGAAAATCTAGACGCTTTCCTACCTTATTGAGTAGAAAATTCAAGGAACTGCGGTCGGCGAAATCAAGGTAACAGGTATCGTATTGACTGGTGTTCGGTAGTTTTTCCGCAATGTGCCTTTCCCTTTCTTTGTTTCTGAAGGTTAACAACGGAAACAGGCCCGCGCGAATAGCGCATTCCGTCAGGGCAATAGCCAGATCGCAGCTGCCGCCCAAAATCAAAAGGCGCTTGCCTCCAAACTGAAGATGCATGGTTTTATCGTTCCCACCACCCATGTTTTTGTCTTGTCCAGAGAGGTTTTGTATAGCCGGCACCTTAGTCCCTTTGATGATGGCTGAATATCGAAGTTATACTCACCGGGGAAGACGAATCGACTAAATTTAAAGTCTTCGATCAGATGGCAGTTTTCGCCCAACCCAGCCTTTCTGATAGCTTCGAAAAATGCGTGAACAATTAAACTGCCGGGAACAACGGGACGGCCGGGGAAATGATCGTTGTAGATACCGTCTGTTGGATCGAAATAAAAAACCCCTCTTATACCCTGCGGATTGTCTTTCGGTTCAGTTGAGTTTTTCATCATAATGTTTCTGTAACTATCTTGATGGACTCATAGGTTACATCGCAGAGTTCGTCGAGTTTTTCTGCGGAGATGCTAAGCGGCGGCATCAAAACGATGACATCTCCCAGCGGCCTGATGATTACTCCGTGTCGGCGGGCCTCCATTATCACCTTATGCCCCGTTTTGTTTTCTACCGGGAAAGGTTCTTTGGTGCCTCTGTCTGCCACCAGTTCGATGCCGACCATAACGCCCCGCTGGCGAATGTCACCCACGTGCTTCAGGCTATAAAAGGTTTGCAGTTTTTTTGAAAACTGCTCAATTGTTGTCTGAAGTTTTTCCACTACACGTTCTTCTTCAAAAATTTCCAGATTCGCGATGGCGGCGGCGCAGGCAAGGGGATTTCCCGTGTAGGTGTGTCCGTGAAAGAATGTTTTGAACTCCTCGAATTTTCCAAGAAAACCTCTGAATATTTCTTCGGTGGTCAGTGTGGCGGCAAGGGGGAGGTATCCCCCGGAAATGCCTTTGGCCAACGCCATGATATCCGGCGTAACCTGTTCGTGTTCACAGGCAAACATTTTCCCTGTTTTTCCAAATCCCACGGCCACCTCGTCGGCAATCATGATGATATTGTATTTGCTGCAAAGCTCCCGGATTCCTTTCAGGTAACCCCATGGATGAACAAGCATACCTCCTGCCCCCTGAACAAGGGGTTCCATGACCAGGGCGGTTACTTCACCGGCGTGTGTTTTCATGATGTCTTCCACGGCATTTAGACATTCAAGGCCACAGACAGATGGAAATTTTCCAAATGGGCATCGATAACAGTAAGGCGCCTGAACCTTGAAAGATTCGAACAGAAGGGGCCTGTAAGTCGCATGAAACAGATCAATGCCCCCCAGGCTTACAGAACCTATTGTATCTCCATGATAGCCATTGGCCATCGTGATGAATTTCTTCTTTTTGGGGTTTCCCCCTGCGGCCTGCTGCTGATATTGAAAGGCCATTTTTAGAGCGATTTCCGCGGCCGTGGAGCCATTATCGGAGTAAAAGACTTTTGTAAGGCCTTTCGGAGCGATTTCAACAAGCTTTCTGGCACATTCAATGGCTGGAATGTTGGAGATTCCCAATAGCGTGGAGTGGGCAATCTTGGCCAGTTGCTGTTTGATAGCTGTGTCGATTTTGGCTTTCCGGTGTCCGTGAACATTGGTCCAGAGAGAAGATACTCCATCGATATATTCCGTGCCGTAAATATCTTTGAGCATGCAGCCCTTTCCCTTTTCAATAATCAGGGGCTGTTCCTTTTCATATTCCTGCATCTGGGTAAAGGGATGCCAGATATATTTTATATCCTCTACTTCGAGCCGTTTGTTTCGTTGCTCAATGTTTTTCATCCGATACTCCCAGCGGTTTCATAAAACCTTTTATGTTTTCTTTTGAATGTGTTACTAAGCGGCCTGACCTTTTCTTTTTGATATTGCAAATGATGGCACTTTATTCTAAAAGTATCTGTTTGTCAACCATATTTCTGAATCAGGTTGACATTTGTAGCAACGGTGATGGTCAAAAGGAATCGCTTATTGTCTTATCTAAGAGAGCAAAGGGGCAGCTGGGTTTCGGGGGAATTGTTGAGTCATAGGCTGGCAATCAGCCGGGCGGCGATATGGAAGCATATTCACTCCTTGAAACAGGCCGGATACCTTATAGAATCTTCCCCTAAGAAGGGATACCTCTTTCGCCAAGCCCCCGAATTTCTTTTGCCGGAAGAGATTCGTTACTCTCTGAAGACGAAGGTTTTCGGGGCAAAAGAGATTTTTTATTTCAAGGAAATTGATTCAACCAATGAAAAGGCAAAAAGCCTGGCCGTTGAGGGAAAGCCCGAAGGCACGCTGGTTGTTGCGGAATCGCAGACAAAAGGGAGAGGCAGAAGGGGTCGAAAATGGTTTTCTCCTCCTGGCGGAGGGATTTATCTTTCTATGCTTTTAAGGCCGAAGGTCGCGCCCCATCAAGCGTATAAGATAACCTTGATGACGGCGGTCGCGGTTGCCGAAGCTGTTTTGGCAATGCTTCCTTCTTTGAATGTAAAGATCAAGTGGCCGAATGATATTCTTGTTGACGGCAAAAAGATGGCAGGCATTCTCACTGAGATCAGCACCGACATGGATGTGGTTGATTTTATCGTGGTTGGACTCGGATTGAACGTAAATATAGATAGTTTTCCAGAGGAGCTGGAGGGGCAGGCTACATCAGTATCGATGTGCACAAAAGGCTCCTTTCCCAGGAGCGCATTGATCAGGGCTTACCTTCAATATTTTGAAAAATATTATGGGATCTTCGGGAAGGGCGGTTTTAATGTGATCATGCACCGGTGGCGGGAACTTTCGGATATCATCGGACAAGATGTGATGGTCGATATTATGGGAGAGAAACATGTCGGCGAAGCAACAGATGTGGATGATGAAGGTGTCTTAATTTTAAAGGACAGCAGAGGTGTGGTTCAGAGAATATTTTCAGGAGATGTTATGCTGCTGAGATCGTAAAATAAACGCGAAATTAATAAAAGGCGTTGAAATACGTTGAAGGAGTGTGGGCTTTTTGATGAAGAAAATCAGAGTGGGTGTCATCTTTGGCGGGATGTCATCGGAAAAAGAGGTTTCGTTAAACAGCGGCAGGAATGTCTATGACAATCTGGATCAGGAATTTTACGAAGGCGTGCCGATTTTTATGGATATGGAAGGACGACTGTGGATCATTCCGTGGCAGCTTGTGTCTCAGAACACGACGATTGATATTGCAGAGCATCTGGAGGCAGAAGCCAGGAGAATTTCCTATGAGGCCCTCAAAAAAGAAGTTGATTTTGCCTTTATCTCCCTTCACGGGAAATACGGGGATGATGGATGTATCCAGGGACTTCTTGAACTTCTCAAGATTCCCTATACCGGTCCCGGTGTGCTGGCTTCAGCCTTGGGGATGGACAAGCATATTCAGCAAAAGGTACTGCAGGCCGCGGGGATCGGCGTGCCTAAAAGTGTGATTATTCGTGAAAGACAATGGCAGAAAAATAGGGAAGCTGTTAAACAGGCATTGCTGGATAAATTTCCGTTCCCCTTTTTTACAAAACCCATCAGAGAAGGTTCCAGCGTCGGCGTTACCCTGATTAAAGATGAGAAGGCCCTTGAAAAAGGGGTGGCGGAAGCGCTGAGGTGGGACAATGCCGTGCTGGTTGAGGAATTCCTGGATGGCAAAGAGTTTTCTTCCATTGTGCTGGAAGAAAATGGTCGGATTACACCTCTTGAGGTGACGGAAATCTATCCGGAAAGCGAGTTTTACACGTATGATGACAAGTATATGCCCGGAAGATGCCGCAAGTTCACGCCGCCGAAAACGTTTTCTCCTGATGCAATTGAAAAGATCAAATCGGAAGTCATGCGGGCATTTCGCGCTCTGGGGTTTAGATCCTACGGCCGGATTGACGGATTTTACATGAAAGACGGACGAGTTTTGATTACGGACCCCAATTCCTCGTCGGGAATGGCTCCGTCATCCTTCTTCTTTGAACAGGCAGCCTGCGCCGGCATGCTTCCTTCCATGATCATCTCGAAGTTGATTGAAAATGCCCGCAAGATACACGCAGAAAAACAGGGACCCTTATGATTTAAGGCGCCTTGCCGGCACGGAGCTTGGGGAAAATAACTTTACAAAACATGAAGACGACATTATAGTCTGGCGCTGAAAAATGATAGCCGCCAATGAGGAAATATCTTTGCAATGTTTTTAACAAAGCGGACGATTGTTTCATACACAACGTCACAAATAATTGCACATGGGCGTTATTGTTGAGATAAAATATACAAGTATATGGTTCATGGCTCGACCGTTCGACGAGCCCACGGCAAACAGCTCACCATGACACCCTGTGCCGCCCTGAGCTTGTCGAAGGAAGGGTCAAGGGGGAAGGGATGTCATACCGGATGTGCAAATAATTGCGTCGTTCATGTATATAGAGGCATGTATTGCTGATGGATATTGGAGATAAACATATCTGCCTGCGAGGATAAAGTGCAGAAAATAAGAGTGGGAATTATCATGGGGGGTATGTCTTCCGAAAGGGAAGTTTCCCTTGAGAGCGGGCGGAACATTTTCAGTAAGATTGATCGAAAAAAATACCAGCCCACCCCCATTTTCATGGACAGTCAGGCTGCCCTATGGGAAATACCTGTCAAGCTGCTCATGCGAAACAGCACCAAGGACATCGAAGAGGATCTGTCTGTGGATGCCGTGCCTGTTGCCTATGAGGCGCTGAGGGAGAGGGTGGATGTTGTATGTCTTGGGCTTCACGGCAAATACGGGGAGGATGGCTGCATGCAAGGACTTCTGGAGTTGCTGCGGATTCCCTATACGGGTTCCGGTGTGCTTGCTTCGGCTTTGGGTATGGATAAGTTTGTCTCAAGAAAAATTCTTGCCATCTATGGGATAGACACGCCAAAAACCCTGCATATATGCAAGTCCCGTTGGGAGTCAGAGAAGAAAGCAGATGTAATTGGGCAGATCACAAAGGAGATAGGCTTTCCATGCGTAGTAAAACCATCCAGAGAGGGGTGTAGCACCGCCGTAAAAAAAATTGTTTCTAAAGACGGGATATCTGAAGCGCTGTCTTTTGCTTTCAAATGGGACAATACTGCACTGGTGGAGGAATTTATTGTGGGAATGGAGGTTACCTGCGGCGTAATCGGGACGGATTCTCCTTATGCCCTGATACCATCAGAAACCATTCCGACAGGCAATGTCCTTTCTCTGGAGGATAAGTTTCTCTACGGCCAGGGCGAGAATAAGACGCCAGCCAGACTTCCAGATGAAGTTATAAAGAAAATCCAGGAAATCGCCGTGCAGACTTTTTGCACCCTTGACTTGAAGGGATATGCCAGAATCGATATGTTTGTGCGGACGGATGGACGTGTAACTGTTCTGGAGTCCAATACCCTCCCCGGGATGACGCCCTCGACCGTTCTTTTCCACCAGGCAGCCGCTTCCGGGATTACCCAGGCCGGTTTGATTGACGGGATTATCGAAGCAGCCCTGAAGGTTCATGCAAACAAGAGAGGCCCATTATAGATGAATGGAACTCCCGCGTCGCGCGTCTGATCGGCTGGGACGGCCTCGACGAAGCCTTGTCGGTATACTACAGTCCCATTGGCCGCCATGGGAAGTCGATTCGTTTGATGGTGGGTATCCACATCCTGAAGCGCCGGTACAACTGTTCGGATGACCGGGCGGTGGAGATGCTCCATGAGAATGCCTACCGGCAGAGCTTCTGTGGTTTCAACAGTTTTCAACGCGGTCAAATATTGGATTCCACCACCCTGCTGAAGTTCAGGAACCAAATCGGGACAGAAGGGATGAAGCGGATTGAAGCCATCCTGCTTCAGACCTGGTCGGACATGGGTTTAGTCAAGACCAGGCGGGTGGCGGTGGATACGACATCACAGCCGAAGAACATTGCTTATCCCACCGACGCTGATCTGCTTCATCGGATCAAGGATCCTCCTCGGGATCAAGAAGTTCCACCGGAAGAACCCCGAAGCGAGGCAGAAAGCCATCGAGAAGCTCAAAGAGATAACCGCCCACGTGGTCAAGCAGGCAGCCGGTGTGGCCAACACCCTTTACAGCCGTGGTCATCGGGAGTCCGGTCGTCAGTTGGATCGCCTCGTTGCTCTGGGCAAGCGGATCATCTCCCAGACGGAAGAAGCGCTCCGCGGAACGAATCCGGCCAATCGTTTGTACTCTCTGCACGAGAAGGATGTGGCGGCCTGATCCTTTCCCATCAGGAGTATCAGCAAAACGTGGCGGATGTGAAGACCCTGGGGCGGGCGATCACCGGATGAACCGCTGCCGATACCGAGGAAAAGCAGGAGATACGGTCAACGTAGTCTGGGCGACGCTCGCTTGGAACACGAAAAAAATCGTCCAACTGGCTAGGGCAAAGGCAGAAAGGTTGAACGGCAGGAACCTTCCCGCGATTGCATGACCGGATATCCGGCTCGGGTACCTCGTGCACCTCTATCTCTCTTTAAGTTGTCAAAGAACGGAACTACTGCAAACTTCGGATAATCCTGTTTTTCAGGATGGACTAAATACATTGATAAAGAAATTAAACTTTCTCTCACAAAACAACTTGAACTCTTAAACCCTTTTGAGTTAAACAACCCTAATACAAATGAAGCTCAAAAAGATTACCCGACTTCGGTAACATTCTTTATGAGGCAACGTTTCGTATCCGATTCCGTCTCTCGGTAAGATTTATTTATGAGGCAACAGGCACAAGATACGGTGGCTCGTTACTGCTGGACGTATTGAGGGTGCTTTTCGTCATTCATTTTTTCATGTCTTACCATCTTATAGCCAGCACAACGAATTGTCAAGATTAAAGATTTGACCCCAAGACCAAGACACCGACCAACAAGACACCCATGACGAAAGCATGGCGATCATCTCCCTGGTGATCTTCTCTTTTTTTAGAAGCATCTTGAAAACTTTGTGCCGGAAAATGGCCTCCAGTTTTTTGAGTTCCAGCGGCGGAGCGACGCGAAACATGCCCTTGTTACCTGCAAATGCGCCGCTGGGTTTCGGCAAGGAACGCTTGAATTCCTTTTTGAGGGACGTTCACCCGTACAGCTAACCGGCTGATGAATCCCCACCGCATGTTCGTCATTTCATAGACGGAGATCGTTTCTCCTATTTCGGAAGAAGGAATCGCCTGCCAGCCCGCCTGTTTTAAGCAAAGATCCAGATCCTGCGGGGCATACTCATTGGTCCAGAGGCGGAGGTCGCTTAAAGAGGCAGGAATTTCAGACATGGGGACCTGGCGGACATATTGTAAATAGTGGATATCCCAGATGCACCGGGCGGACAGGGTCAGCAGAATCGGTTCCCGCCGCTGCTTCTGCAGCCAATGAAGCTCCTTAAAGCCTTCCCCATCCCATAATCCCTTGCCTTCTGTCCGTGCCTGTGATTCCAGCTGCTTGAACAGATCAAGGCGTTTAAAGGGATACTTGAGATAGGCGAACCCAAATCCCTGCTTGATGATTTCTGCATTGAGCATCCGGCCGTCCGGAAGGTAAACGTAGGCCAACAGGCGATCGTATTTATCCAACCGCTGCCAGTCGAATTCCAGACGGACGGCCTTTCCCTCCGCCAGTGTTTTCGTGAATTGTGTGGCCTCATCCGCGAAGTACTGAACCGGCTTGAGGGGATGCGAAGTTTCCGGTGTGTCCACGCCGATAAGGCGCACCGCATATCGCTCTCCCCGGTAGCGGATGAATAATGTATCGCCGTCTGCTACCCTTTCCACCAGTACGCCTTTCAGACCTGCCCCTCCTGGATCAGAACGGTGATTCAGTATTTGAATGGCGTCCGGAGAGTGGAGGATGATTTCTGGTTTATCCTGATACTTCTTGATTATTCCCGTAACGCGAACCCGCTTGTTGAGATAGCGCCTTTCGGGATTTTCAGGAAACTTATGGAAATCTTCGGCAAGGATCACAGCGGTGAAATACCGCTTCCAATTCGGATGAAAGTTCAGAAAGACGGCTTTTCCTGAGTTGTGGCTTTTGACAATCACACCTTCCACTGTTTTTAACTCGCCGTAGTAGTGGTGAGCGTCTTCCCACGAAATGACCTCCTGGGTCTCAGCCAGAGGCGCTGCCCCGGCAGCAAGGACTCCCATAAGGGTAACGGAAAACAACAAGAAGATGATAACATCTTTCCCCTTAGGCCATACGTAAGCGTAAAGTGGATAGGCATCTCCCATCCTGCATAGAGCCTTGTGGAAAAGGGCAAACAACTTCATTTCCTCATTTTTGCCAATTTGCTCGATTGAATTGATAAGAACTTTCTTTTTTTAAGACCTTTGAAAAACGGCCCCTCACGTCATTCCGACGCGTCACCCCGATGAAAATCGGGGCGGAATCTATAACGGCTTGAAAACACTGGATTCTCCCGTATCGAGTACGGGGCAGGCTCAAGTCAAGCACGGAATGACGGCAAGGCGATTTAATCACAAATTCAAAGGTCTCTACGCGTCTGCGTATTGTATGCGCAATGGTCTTGCCATGACTATCTGATTAGCTCATTGTCACTGAATTGTCAAGATCAAAGACCTGACCCCTATTCCCGTTCAAAGGAAGAAATCTCAGCGAGCAGGAAGAAGATGGGGGATAGGTGGAGGGATTCGGGGATTATGGCAAAGGAATTCCCGCCCTTGCGGAAAGCCAGAAGATGTGTTCCCGTCCTCTTTCGGGATTTCGGTTCTGGACACTCACCCACTCCACCAGTTTTTTCAGGGGCCTTCCCGATTTCATTTCTTCAAGTGAAGTGTAAACACCGTCTCTGAGCGAAGGAGACTTGCCGGCAAGCCACAAAATAATGCCGGCATTGAAAGCTACAATGTCCGTTCGGGATTTACTTCCCATTCCCGCAATGGTTCTTAGAGTGTCCACCGACTCATCCACCACACTTTCCATCGGCCGGATCTCATCATAATTTCCCCTTGTCAGTCCCACATCTTCTGGGTATAATTCCATGCACTCCACGTCGCCGTCTTCTTTCAGAAGACCGAGTCTGGACTTCCCCAAGGTGGACAGTTCATCCATTCCCCTGTCTCCCTTTTCGTCCCAGCCGTGGAATACGACGGCCTTACGATACCCAATCCGCTGCATTACCTTTATTGTGGGTTCGATCTGATCTGGAGACCCGACGCCACGAGTTCCCATGGACGGCAGCGCCGGATTGGCAAGGGATGCGGCGATATTCAGCGTGGTCCCGAACCGTATCCGCGCGAGGATCCTCCCCATGCCGCCGGGATGAACCTTCGGACTCATGCCGTTGAAGAGGCCGAGACCGCACGTTTCGATCGACCGCGATACTATATCCACATCACACTCTACGTCAACGCCAAGGGCCTGGCACAAATCCACAGTGCCGCACTGCGAAGTTATCGCCTTCGCCCCATGTCTCGCGAGGCGGATACCCATGCTCGCGGCAACTATCGCAGAAAGGGTGCTTATATTGAAGGTTTTCAGAGAATCCATCCCTGTCCCGCAGTTATCGACAAGGGTATCCTTTTCTATCTTTACCTTGTTTGTATCGAGGCAGTAGATTGCCTCGATACACCCCGCGATTTCCTCGACGGTTTCTCCTTTCATCCTCAACGCAGCTAAAAAAGCGCCCTTGTGCAGATCCGGCTGGTCCCCAAAGAGGATGTCCGAAAAGGCTTCTTTTGCTGTTTCATGGGAAAGATTTTCCTTTGCTATCAATGAATTTATGAGCATTCCGAAATATTTCAATTTTTGCTCTTCCATCGCGGTGTTCCCTTTCTTAAAATTTATCGATTATCACCTTTTTCATTTCATGCTTTTCCAGCATTTCCATACCTTTCATGATGTCGGTCAAGGAAATACTGGAGGTGTTCAAAAACGAAACGTCTATACCGCCGCCCGCGAGCATGCCGAGGGCTCTATCAAAATCTTTTTTGTTGCATCCGTACGACCCTGCGAGGGTGATTTCCCGGTAATGCAGTTTGTTTATATCGACAGGGGCGAGAGGTTTTTCGCCGTCGATCCCTGAAAACAACGACACGCACCCGCCCGGCTTCATCACCTCCCAGAATGGCCATGAAAGCCCTTTGCTGCATGCCGGGATGATGAGATCAATCTCGCCGACAATTTTCATTTCCCTCAACCTTTCCGGAATTGTTGCCTTCGATACATCTAGCAGTGTAACACCCGCCGGCATTTCGCCGGCAAGCCTTCGGGGGGCGAGATCGGCTACTATTACACGATTCCAGCCTTCCGACAGCAGGAGCGCCGCGAACAGGCTCCCCATAGCGCCAGCCCCGATGATGAGCGCCACACCCTTGCTTATTTGCTTGAACTTGTCCATGGCGCTCAAACAACACGCCAGCGGTTCCGCCAGGACGGCGACCTCCTTCTTTAGGTTAAGCGGAACGGGAACGAGGGATATTATCTCCCCTTCCGCAAAGGGAACTACCGTCTGGAAAAAACCGTCTTTATTGAAACCGTATATGAGGAGTGTTCTGCAGCGTCCGGTATGACCGCTCTTGCAGGCATCACAGATGCCGCAGTAGGCGCCAGGGTAGATAGCCACCCTGAGTCCCGCCTTGAACAGGGGGTTTTCACTTTCTATAATCACACCGACCCCTTCGTGACCCAACACCCGCGGATATGCAAGATCCCTGTGTCCCCTCCGAACTATCTTGATATCTGTTCTGCATATGGCTCCCGCTTCCATAGCAACGAGGATGCCCCCGGGGGGAAGAGAAGGCTGACGGGTTTTCACCACCACAAGTTCGCCGATTTGTTTCAGCAAAGCCCTTTTCATTTCTGCTTATCCCATAAAAAAGCCGTTTGAAACACACATAACGTGCATTCCAGGCGGCTTTTGGCGTTACCTAACCTGCTTATCGGTCAGGCAGGTCTTCTGGCTTTCCCTGTCGCCGCTCGTCTTCCCGGCCTATAATTTATAGCCAGTGACTTTTCACCCGAAACCAGGATGGATCCGGAACTTTGCGGAGACATCACGGCGCCCGTTTTGATGAACGGGGCGGGGATCACAGCATCGGCCTCAATGCGGTAGCTCCACACCACCTTCCCTTTTCACCCTCATGATAGGGCACCTGACCACTGTGCTTTTTAACTACGTTTGCCGGTAATTGTCAAGAGCGACTTGCCCCCCAAAATCCGAGATTGATTTATGGGGATCAACGGATTTTGCTGTTTTAGTTTAAAGAACGAGTTAGAGATGAGGAATCAGCTTTGTTTTTTTTCCTTCTGCGAAAGTCATTTCTCTATGAAACTTTCTTAACATCGATTTTGGACACACCTTTCCCCTGGATGAGACAAAAACCTTTTCAATCAGAATTATTCTATGTTTGGGCAAATTCCCATATCCTCAAACGAATATCACTGAAAAGCTGCCAGAACCTTCTTTGCACCTTTAGAAAAACTTGGTCCCCATGAAATATGATCTTCCCGGCAATTTGATATAACTGCCACCGTACTGTCTCAACCCGGTGTCGATGCCATGACGTCAGGGATTAGGGTCAGGGCAGGGATCGGGGTCAGGCAGGGATCGTAGGTTATCTTGGGGGGGTTATCTTGGGGGTCAAATCTTTAATCTTGACAATTCGTTATGCTGGGTATAGATGGTGAGACATGAAAAAAATGGATGACGAAAAGTACCCTCAACACGACCAGCAGTAACGAGCCACCATATCTTGTGGCAGAATATTCTTGACACACAAGTGAACGTTGCTTATACTGACGACAAATAAAAGCAAGTTCTTATCAATCAANNTCTTATCAATATCTTACGCTATTGGAATTGAAAGGCAAGGCACAAAAAAATTTAAGGTAGAAAAAGGGGCTATTGCCCTTAGTGTACAAGAATCCTTGTCTGGAGGATATTTCGAAAAGCGTCAAAAAATGGAATCACGAGGGTTGTTTCGCAAAGCAGTGAAGGGCTATGAATTAATTGATGATTACGAATTTGATTCTAAAGCTCAGGCAACCAACATTTTGCTTGGGGTATCTGAAAGTGCCAATCGCGCATGGAAAAGAATTTAGTGACCACTATGCAAATGCTATGGAACTTTT
>DHHR01000040.1:17915-18077 GCA_002403385.1 Syntrophaceae bacterium UBA4767
CTCGAAGATATTTTTAGGTTGATCTATGAAATACTGGAAATTGATAAAAAACTTGGAATAGACAATCCTTCTCCGATACAAGCGGTTTTGCCGCTTGATAAAAGGAAACAATTAGAGAAGCAGAATGAAGAACTTTATAATAAGAGAGCTTTGAACAACTTG
>DHHR01000041.1 GCA_002403385.1 Syntrophaceae bacterium UBA4767
TTCAAAGGTCTCATGCTTTTGATCTTTCCCCATTGTTTGGTTGGGAATTGCCTAAGGATGATAATGAGACGGACAAGGATGTTACAGGAGATGTGGAAGATGCGATTTGACAAATCTTCGATCTTAGTTCATAGGCCGACGCGGGAAACGAATTTCAGAAAGTTGCCGAAAAGGACGTCGAATTGAGCGCCTATAAGCGCTTCTTTTTCCTTGGCGTCGTTCATTAGCTTCATGGTATCGATCTTCAATTTCTGTAACCATTCAGTGTCAGCTTTAATCCAGTCCCCGATGTCCTCCACGGTTGCGGAGCAATTATCGCTCTGCAATCCCACCAGGAAAGGCCGTCCACGAACGGAAATAGCCTCGACTTCGCATTCCGGTGATATGAGCAGTATCTCCATTTCCTTTGCAAGGGGCGGAAGAACAGCCTGGGTATGCCATTTAAACAGGGGCATGGAGTGGGGGATGCCGTACAAAACCGGGTGACACCGTCCCTTGCTTGTAAGTTGTCCCTGGGTAAAGCCGACGCTGGGGGAAAAATTTGGCCCCACCCGCGCCCCCAGCACATCGGCCAAAAGCTGATGTCCCAGGCAAAAACCGAGATAGGGTATATCCTTCTCGATAGCTTTGGCGATGATGTCTTTTTCCACCTTCAGAAAAGGATNNGATAGCGGTCTTCCTCGTTGACGTTGGGCGTGCCGCCAAGGACGATCAGTCCGTTATAGAAAGAGATGTCGGGAACCGGCTGGTGCCATGCTTCCCAGACGTCGATCTGCACTCTTCTTGTAGTGGCCGCTCGAAGGAGATGTTTGCCTGGTTTTTCCCATGGCGTATGCTGAAAAACAAGAAGTTTTCGATACATGTTTTTGCTCCTCTACCTCCCCTCATCCCTCATTCTGGGGAACGATGAGAGAGAAATACCCCCCCCACGGAGGAAGGCGGGGTGGTGGNNGGGGGGGGGGGGGGGGGGGGGAGGGTAACTGTTTTCAAAGCCCCGGCCATCAGCATGCGGAGGAGAGGAGGGCTTACAGGCTTGCGGAGGTTACAAGTCTTACAGACTCCCATGCCAAAAGCCGGGGCTAATAATCCGTCAAATTGCTATTACTTCTTTCCTTTCTCCTCAAGGAGTTATCCGTTCTGTTAAATAGCTTGTTCTCCAACTTCACCGGTTCGGATACGATAGACTTCGGAGACAGGTGAGACGAATATCTTCCCGTCTCCTGCCTCACCGGTACGCGCTGCCTCTATGATTGTATTCACGATTGCTTTCACATCGGCATCTTTTACGACAATCTCCAGTTGCAGCTTCGGGAGCAGCTCTACCGTGTATTCACGCCCCCTGAACTGCTGCTTGAGTCCCTTTTGTCTCCCATGACCCTCAATTCTCGCAATAGAAAGGCCCGGATATCCTCCTTTCTTAAGCGCAACCCTTACATCATCGAGTTTTTCAATCCTTATTATCGCGGTTATCTTTTGCATGTTATCACCCTCCTCTATATTTTCCGGCTATAAAAATCAGGATAGGCCGAGCCGCCATGTTCGACTTCATCCAGACCGCTAATCTCTTCATGAGGAGAAACCCTTATGCCCACAATAACATCCATTATTTTAAACAGGATGTATCCGCATATAAAAGCCCATAATGCGCAAGCGCAGGCGCCTATAACCTGGGCAATTAACTGACCCGCGCCGCCTCCATAAAGAAGGCCGGTTGCAAAAGGCGCATCTGTTGAATAATTGCCGTAGGCGCCGTCTGCAAATATGCCGACGCTTATCAGCCCCCACAAGCCGTTAAAGCCGTGGACGGATACCGCGCCCACCGGATCGTCAACCTTCAGTCCTTCAAGCCCATAGACGCCAACAACCACGATTACTCCTGCTATCAATCCGATCACCACCGCAGCCCAGGCCTCCACCCATGCACATGGCGCAGTTATGGCAACAAGACCTGCAAGGATGCCGTTAAGCATCATGCCGACATCGTATATCTTTGTCTTCATAAAAACGACCATTAACGCGGCAAATCCGGCTGCCGATGCAGCGAGCAGGGTATTGACCGCTATGACCGATATTCTTAGATGGTGGGCGTTGAAAGTGGAGCCAGGGTTAAACCCGAACCATCCGAACCAGAGTATGAAAACCCCGAGGGCTGCCAGTGTTATGCTGTGGCCCGGGATGGCATTCGGCTTTCCGTCCTTTGAAAATTTGCCGAATCTTGGGCCAAGGACTATCGCCCCTGCAAGCCCGAACATCCCGCCTACGGTATGCACAACACCTGATCCTGCAAAATCAAGATGCCCCATGCCGAATGACAGCTTCGACAGCCATCCGCCGCCCCATACCCAGTGGGCGTATACCGGATAAACAAAAAGGCTTATAACGGCGCTGTAAATCAAATACGTGGAGAATTTCAGACGTTCTGCCACAGCGCCTGAGACTATGGTTGCAGCGGTTGCGCAGAATACCAACTGCCAGAAAAAGTCAAGGTACTTGCCGACATCATACTGCTCGCCGCCCAAGAAAAGAGGGCCGCTGCCGATAAGCCCTCCGACATCAGCGCCTTTCAAAAACGTATAACCGATAACAAAGAAAGCGAGAGAACCGATAACAAAGTCGATTGTATTCTTTGCCATTAGATTCATCGCATTCTTCGCCCGGCAAAAGCCCGTCTCCACCATGGCAAAACCTGCTTGCATGATCATCACCAAAAAACCGCAGACCAGAATCCAGACGTAATCGACCGGCGCCTGCGGATTTTCTGCAAGCGTCTTTGCGCCTGTAGGGTCCGGCTCGCCGGCAAGGCTCACAACTGCCAATCCCAAAATCATAACCAATAATAACAAAACAACTACATGTTTTTTTCTCATTGTATAAATCCTCCTGTTTTCAAGTGAACGGACTGTCTCCTGCTGGGTCATGAGCCACCCATTATGTTGCTAAAAGGTAAAACTGGCGGCAAGCCCGCCATAAACAAAAGAACTGTCACGGTCCGATGGCGTTTCTCCACTTATCCCTCGACCCTTCATTTCATCCTTTGCGTCGCCCGAGAGCGGGAAGACATAAGAGAACATCGGTGTGATCGTGATAAACGATGTCACTTTGATAGGCAGGCTGACGGTAAGGGTTCCGTCGTGAAAATTTTCAAATTTATCCTTTGTCGGCAGGGCATTGTCGTCATACTCCGGATAGGTGATTTCGTCGGTGCTCAGCAGATAGCTTGCCGACGCCGCAAGTTTCAACGAAACCATCTTGTTCAATTCTAATGTGTGTGAAATCCCCAGCAGAAAATACCATTGATGATAATAGGCGACTTCCCTGTAGATCGTTAAGGTCGGCGAAAGAAGCGTGTTTAGGCCCACAGAGGCGAAAATCTCCTGTGAATCCTTTGGGTCTGCCGCGTCTTCGTTAGATGCGGCAAGACCGTAGTAGATATAACCTGCGCCCAGGTTGAACAGCCCCAGGGTTTTCGAGTAGGAGATTGTCGCATCTGTTTCGGTCCATGTGCTGCTGTAACCTTCGTGAGCTGGACTGTAGGGATCGGTGTCCAAATTGCCCCATAAGTTGAACGAAAATCCTTTGTAGCCGATGGTCATGGATGGCTGAATAACAGCGCTGTTTCGGCTGAGTTCCTGTCCTCGCCAGACGTACTTGCTCAAAACGGAGGCCGTCATATCGCCGGTCGGTTTGTCCTCTTCGGCAAAAACCGGCGCAGCGGAGACTGCCAACATACATGAGACGAGAAAAACGATAACGCACAATGTCTTGTTGCTCAAAAATGTTTTCATAGCACTACATCCTCCTTTGTGAAAATGTTGGTGGTGGAGGATTACGCAAGTTATCCCCCTGATCAAAATTCTTCTACACACCGCACAAAATCTACGGAACCGTTACTCTCAAGGCAGAGCAATTATGGTGCCAAGAAGGATATGGCATATAATACCTTGATTTAACTGAAGATTATTGAGCCAGACGGAAAACGAAGGGTTAGTTACATATTACAGTAATGTTGCATTAGAATACATAAATCTACATAAATGTCATCATAGATGAGGTGTGGCCGCCACGATAGGCTATATCCGTCCTTCGAACCGAACCTGAGGACTGCGCTACCGGCGTCGAACTACAGGTATGGCCGGATCAGGGGATGAACCCGCCGCGCAATGGGGGATGCAGGATGTAAGTCCCGGCGACTCAATCCCGACGATGAAAGTTTCTCAAATAACACCACTTTGTTTCAACGTCCTTTCATTGTTTTCAATAATGTTCCAAAATATTTTTTGTCTGCTCTTTAAATTATTAGCAAATAAATAAGTGTTTTCAAATACATATACGAATAAAAAAATTTGGCATTATCTTTGCCCTATTCAATGGTGAAAGAAACATTTTTAGGAGGTATGGGGTATTAAAAATGAACACAGGAGATACAGCGTGGGTGCTGACATCCACGGCGTTAGTGTTGTTAATGACAATGCCTGGTCTTGCCTTTTTTTACGGCGGTCTTGTTCGAAGAAAGAATGTTTTATCCATATTGATGCAGTGTTTTGTCATTTTATGTGTGATTAGTTTGCAATGGGTATTGTTCGGTTATTCTTTGGCGTTTGGCCCTGATTTTCATGGCATCATCGGCAAACTGGATTGGGCCGGCCTGCGCAGCGTAGGTTCTTTGCCTAATACCAATTACGCAGCAACTATTCCTCACAGCTTGTTCATGATTTTTCAGGCCATGTTCGCGATTATTACACCGGCCTTGATTATCGGCGCATATGCGGAACGGGTGAAATTCTCCGCCTTTCTGCTTTTTACGCTATTGTGGACGACATTTGTTTACGATCCTTTAGCGCACTGGGTCTGGGGAACCGGCGGGTGGCTGAAAACTATAGGCGCCTTGGATTTTGCCGGCGGAATTGTCGTGCATGTAAGCTCCGGAATTTCGGCGCTGGTTCTGGCGTTACTGCTGGGGAAGAGAATCGGTTACAATCACAGACCCATTCGTCCGCATAATCTGCCTTTTACGGTTTTGGGCGCTGCGCTTTTGTGGTTCGGGTGGTTTGGTTTCAATGCCGGCAGCGCTCTGGCCGCTGACGGCAACGCTGTCAATGCGTTTATAACAACCAACACGGCAACAGCGGCAGCGGGATTAACATGGGCAATGATTGAATGGTGGCATAACGGAACACCTTCTATTCTCGGTGTAGCAACCGGCGTAGTGGCGGGTCTTGTCGCGATTACTCCGGCCTGCGGTTTCGTCAATCCGATGAATGCAATTTTTATCGGCATGATTGTTGCGCTCATCTGCTACATGGCAGTTGCCGTAATAAAAGCTAAACTCGGCTATGACGATTCGCTGGATGCTTTCGGCGTGCACGGTGTTGGCGGAACATGGGGAACAATTGCCACCGGTATCTTTACTGAGAAAGCCGTCAATGCAGCCGGAGCCAATGGTCTTCTTTTTGGCAACCTGCATCAATTTATGATTCAGGGGTTGCTGGTTTTGGTTACAATTCCCTTTGCCATAATCATGACGTGGATCATTTTTAAGATAGTCGATGCCGTCATCGGTATGAGAGTCGAACAAAATAGTGAAATTGTCGGCTTGGACTTAACACAGCAAAGCGAAGCCGCTTACACTGTAATCGAATAGGAGGAACAAGTCATGAAGTTAATAATTGCCATTATTCAGACCCATAAACTGGAATCTGTCAAAAGAGAATTAGAGGCTGTGGACGTAAATTTAATGACTGTTACCAATGTTCTTGGTCAGGGGAGACAGAAAGGAGCCACGGAAATATACAGAGGAGCGAAAGAGGCAGGAGGTCTGCTCAATAAAGTCAGGTTGGATATAGCCGTCAATGAGAACTTTGTAGAGCCTGCCATTAAAGCAATTATCAAGGGAGCTCACACTGGTAAAGTAGGCGACGGCAAGATTTTTATCATTGATCTTCTCGAATGTGTACGCATCAGCAGCGCTGAACGGGGTTCCGTAGCCATCGGTTGAGGTGTTTTATGAAGGACAGGATATCTTCATTGGAAGACGTGTTGGCTCGTTGTGTCTTTGACTGCGAAAGGATGGTCATTATTCATGCTTTGGCAAAGACCAAAGGCAACCAGTCGGCGGCGGCGAGACTTTTAGGAACAACAATACATATTTTAACATACAGAATTCATAAATACGGAATAGATTGTGAGCAATTCAAAAATGTAAAGGAAGATTAATGTTATGGGACCTCATCTTTAAAAATTGATGCACTCGTAAAAAGTCCCAATTGTCATCCTGAGCTTGTCGAAGGAGATATTACGTCATGGTTCGACAGAGCCTGTCCTGAGCCAGCCGAAGGGCTCACCATGACAAAACCAGCGAATTTTGACTTTTTGAGACCTTTGAAAAACGGCCCCTCACGTCATTCCGACGCGTCACCCCGATGAAAATCGGGGCGGAATCTATAACGGCTTGAAAACACCGGATTCCCCCGTATCGAGTACGGGGCAGGCTCAAGTCAAGCACGGAATGACGGCAAGGCGATTTAATCACAAATTCAAAGGTCTCTTTTTACGATTTTGTCAAAATTAATTATGACGATTTTGTTTTTATTTATTATTACCGCGTTGCCTGCAATATCACGGGCGGAAGAACAAAGTCAGCAAAAGCCGGAAGAAAGTACAGCACTACCGGTGACAATTCCGCCGGCAAAGCGCACAATTCCTTGAATATAAAACCGAGGATAATATCCATCAAATCAGAATAATGTATCATTATCTTTTGCAAAGGACTTCTCGTTTGAGATCAGGAAGTTTTTTACAATGCGTTTCATTTCTGAATCATCCGAGAGCCAGTGTTTAAGATTTCCCAGCATAGTCGCGGCATAAGGGCTGCTGCTGCCGTCGGCAAGATAATAATTAACCTACAGGCCATTTTTTTCGTGATCAACGAGACCGGCATTTTCCAATATTTTCAGATGCTTCGACACCGTAGGCTGGGCAATGCCGATAGCTGCCAAGAAAATGCTTAAAAAAACAGACGCCGATTTTGCCCTTGCTGCCAGCATCTGGCAAGATCAAATTCATTAAATTTTTTCCTTTGGCATCTTAGCTACCACCCTTTTGTCCACATTTCACCGTCCTCATAGACAAGCTCATCCGCCCTATCAGCTTCCTCGGCATCCTGTTCAGGCAGCCGACCGGGATCCGGATTTTTGAGAACCTCTTGAAAATACTCATGCTGAATCAGGAGGTTCATGATCTCGTTCGTTCCCGTCCAGATTTGAATGAGTCTCGTGTCACGGATAGCTCTTTCAATGGGAAGAACATTCGTATAGCCGATGCCGCCGACGATTTGCATGGCCAGATTGCAAACATTCCAGGCTACATCTGTAGCAAATTTCTTTGCCTCAGAAACCAGACGGCGAGCGGAAGGAAGGCCGGCATCCACACTCTTACCAGCAGCCAGGACCAAGGCCCAGGCAGCATCTATCTGCGTGATTGCATCTGCCACCTTAAAGCTGACTCCCTGGAACTTACGAATTTTCTGCCCAAAGGCCTTCCTTCGATCAGCATATCTGACTGCCACATCAAAAATGCGTGACATGCCAAGGGCTCCACCGGCTGAGGTAAGACGCTCAGGCGCCATCATGGTATTGAAAATAAACGCCCCCTGATTAATATCGCCAATCAGGTTCGAAGCCGGCACCTTCACATCTTTGAAGATCAACCGTCCCGTCCCCCCGCCGCGTGTTCCGAGCAGCTTATACAGGCATTTCACTTCCACCCCCGGACGGTCCTTTTCAATAAGAATAAGACTGACCCGTTCATGCGGTTTGCCTTCCGGATTTGTATTACAATAAACCAAGAAAAAGTCTGCCCCATCTGCACCCACCACAAAACGTTTCTGACCTCTTACGGTGAAACCCCCTTCCTTAAGCTCGGCGCGGGTGGCAGCGCCGAAGAAGTCGGATCCCCCCCTAGGTTCCGTCAAGGCTTCCGCAGAGACAAGATCGCCCTTTAAAAGGGGTTTGAGAAACTTTTCCTTCTGTTCTTTGGTCCCATAGGTGTTGAGCGCTTCCCCGACGATGGAGGGCATGGAAAATGCGCATCCCAGGGCTGTCCCCAACACGCCAATTTCTTCCAAAGCGGCAATTTCCGCCGACCATTTCATACCCCTACCCCCGTACGCTTTCGGGAACCTCAAGCCCAAAAGGTTATGGTTCCCCAGTGCCTTGACAAATTCACGGGGATAGGTAATTTCGTCCCTGTCCATCCTTCTTAACAGCTCCGAAGATACCTCATTCTTGACAAAATCCCTCACCTCCTGCTTCAAAGCAACTTCTTCAGGAGTCAACAGGATATCCTGTAACATAGTCTTTTCCCCTTATCCATTTTGCAGGAAACCTTAAAGTTTATTGAAATACTTCTCCTGCCGTACCGGAAACAGATGAGTAAAAATTCCCACGTGCTTGGTTTCCCAACTTATAGTTTACGTTAAACCAGCTTTGACGGACCCGTAAAAGTCGAATTTAATATAGGCTGTCATGCTGAGCTCGTCAAAGCATGATGCAATATCGAGACCTTTGAAAAACGGCCCCTCACGTCATTCCGACGCGTCACCCCGATGAAAATCGGGGCGGAATCTATAACGGCTTGAAAACACTGCATTCCCCCGTATCGAGTACGGGGCAGGCTCAAGTCAAGCACGGAATGACGGCAAGGCGATTTAATCACAAATTCAAAGGTCTCATATCATCCTTCGACAAGCTCAGGATGACAATTAGGACTTTTTACGAGTTCATCAGCTTTTGACCTTCAAAAATATTAAATTGTATTTTTAGCCACTGGCCTCAGTAATTATGGATCGCATATTCCCGATAGTGTTGCGGTAATCGCCGCTGCTAAAAATAGAAGCTCCGGCTACGAACACATCCGCGCCGGCGATGGCCTTAATGTTGTCTAAAGTCACGCCGCCATCCACTTCTACCAAGACCTCAGGCGAGATGTTGTTGACCATTTCTCTGGCCTTTCTGATCTTTGGCAGCATGTTCGTTATAAATCGCTGCCCGCCAAAACCGGGATTTACGGTCATAACCAGAAGGATGTCGATATCGGAAAGGATGGGTTCAATCTGAACGAGGGAGGTGGATGGATTGAGTGATACTCCCGCCTTGAGACCCATCTCCTTGATGAGGGCTACTGTCCGGTGAAGATGATTGGCCGCCTCGACATGAACGGTGATTATGTCGCTTCCCGCTTCCGCAAAAGCTTGGACATAGCGTTCAGGCTCTTCAATCATGAGGTGAACATCGAAGGGCAGCTTCGTAACTTTTCTAAGTGAAGACACAACACCTGGCCCAATGGTAATATTGGGCACAAAGTGACCATCCATCACATCGATGTGAATCCAATCGGCGCCGGCTCGCTCTACGAGGCATATTTCCTCGCCAAGCCTGCTAAAATCAGCGGACAAAATAGAGGGGGCAATTTTCTTCATGATAGCTGTAAGGGTTCATACAGAAAGATGAAAGTTATTCGCCAAATTTATCGCTGAGCAATCAAAGCTTTTCTATTGCTATAGTGAATGATCTTTAATACACCATTGAATAGAACTTGTCAACATCTTCTGAACCCTTGAAATTTTATATTGCCGCTTGCAACAAAGACACTTTTGATTATAAGAAGAATCTGTTGAAGGCGCTTACAGTCAAAACCAGATTATTTTAAGGAGAACAATCATCATGCTTGCAAGAGAAAACTCTGTTTTAGTGGTCATTGATATTCAGGGAAAACTCGCACAATCCATGGACAACAAACAGGAACTTTTCGAAAACGCTCAGAAAATCATCCGGGGTATACAGGCGCTGGAAGTCCCCCTTGTGGTAACCGAACAGATTCCCGAAAAGCTTGGTTCAACCATCCCGGAAATCGCCCAGTATTTAACCGGTATTAAAACCATCAATAAGGAAAGCTTTAGCTGCTGGAAAAACCAATCCTTCATGAAAGAGCTGATGACTTTAAACCGCAGACAAATACTGCTCATCGGCATTGAAACCCACGTTTGTGTGTATCAGACAGCCATGGACCTGGTTACAGTAGGTTATGAAGTCCAGGTCGTCGCGGATGCGGTTTCCTCAAGAACTCCTCTTAACAAAATAATAGGGATCCAGAAAATGCGTGAAGGCGGCGCTGGTATCACCACCACGGAGATAGTTCTCTTTGAGCTATTGAAGACCGCTGCCGATCCCAAAGCCAGGGAAATTTTTCAGATTGTAAAATGAAAAATGTTGAAATCGCCAAAACGTTTCAGGACATGGCCGACCTTCTGGAGTTGAAGGGAGAAAGCAGATTTAAAATCATGGCCTACCGCCGCGCTGCGCAGGTCATCGAACACCTTCCACAGGAAATGGCAACCATGCTGGTGCAAGGCGATGACTTTCAAAAAATTCCCGGCATCGGGAATGCCATTGCAAAAAAAAGCTCCGAACTCATTCGGACAGGCCATCTCCTAGCCCTTGAAGACCTCAAAGCACAATTCCCTGAAGGGATAACAAAACTTCTGGAAATTCCAGGCATTGGCCCCAAAACAGTCCATAAACTATGGGCAGAACTTCAGATCACTTCCATCGAAGAGCTGGAGAAGGCTATCACAGATGGAAAAGTTGCCTCAGTTTTTCGCTTGGGAGACAAGATCGCAAAAAACCTGCTTCAACAAATTCAAGCCTATTTCAAAAAATAGGGTCTAGAGCCGGCTGAACCACATTAAATAAAGAATCTAACAAAAAAGGGCCTCCGAACTTCAGGAGGCCCCTTTTTTATCTATTTTAAATTTATCTTCTAGTGACCGTGTTCGATGGATTCTTTCTCCTCACCATAGACCACCAGCGTCCCATGTTCCTCCATCTCCTTCAACCATTTCGGGTGCTGCTTTAAAAGCCACGCCCTCGTCACCCAGCCCGAAAACATCGCCGGCGCCGAACCTGGAGAACCTATCGTTCCCAAGTACAGGTGAACGAAGAAAAATGAAAAGATTGCCACAAATCCCAACGCATGCAGCGGGTACATCCATCTCACCAGCCACACCGGGAAAATCAGCGGCGCCCACATGATAAGACCCGTCACAACCATCAAAGAACCGCAAAGAGCAACCACTAGGAAGAAAGCCTTCTGCCCGGGATTGTATTTGCCCACCTCCGGAACTTTGTCCACATGCCACAGGTATCCGCCCGCGGCCTTTATCCAGTCCAGATCCTCCGGCAATACAAACACCCCCGCTTCCTTCCACCACATCCGAACGGCCATATACAGGGCCACAATAAAGATCAGAGCCGTAAAATTATGCACATACTTGAGTGACTTCAAACCGCCCATCATCGTTCCAACAAAGTTGAACGAATGGAACATCATCCCCAATCCGGTGATGCACAAAACCAAGCAGGAAATCGCCAGCAGCCAGTGTGTTATCCTCTCAAAGGCGTCTGTCGCCTGTATCATCCCCTTCTTCATGACTATTCACCCCCTTGTGTTTTATTTTCCTGAATATCATCAGGGGTTTTGGGCCCATGTATGATGTAGTGTAAAAATGATCCTGCCAGCACACCGCCCGCAGCCAAAAGGCTGATGGGTTTTAGAAAGTCTTTCCAGGCAACCACGGAGAAGGGCACCCGCGGATGCTTGGGAAGATGATCATACATTTCCGGCTTCTCCTGCAAGACATAAATAACGTGTGTACCATCCACAAACTGGTCGCCGTAAACATTCGCGTCGCCGCCTAGCTTCTTGACCCGGTCGTATGCCTTCTTTATCATGGCATCTTTAGCGCCAATGGAAAGAGCGCCCGTAGGACACGATTTCACACAGGCAGGCTGCTGATCATCCTTTATTCTGGAATAGCAGAGGTCACATTTATAAACCTTGTCCGTATCACGGTCATACTTGGGAATTTCAAACGGACAGGCCGCCATACACTCCTTGCAGCCGATGCATCTCTCATGATGGATTCCTACCGTGCCATATTCCGTATGGTACAGGGCGCCGCTGGGGCACACCTTCACGCAGGCCGCGTCGGTGCAGTGCATGCAGCCGTCTTTCCTGAACAGCCATTTGACACGGTTGTCTTTGTCCGCCACTTCATTAAACCGGATCAGCGTCCAGGTATTCCACTGTAAATCGGGAGGGTTCTGGTAGCTGCCCCAGTTCTTTGTTTTCAGGCCGGGCAGTTCATTCCACTGCTTGCAGGCAACCTGACAACCGCGACAAGCGGTACATCTCGTCGTATCGATTAACTTTACAAGTTCCATTTTTTTCATTGTTCATTCTCCTATAGCTTGCTTACGTTGACCATGAAGGCTTTGTATTCCGGACAGAAGGTGTTGGCATCGCCGACAGTAGGCGTCAGAAGGTTCGTACTGTCAGACCCCCCTTCGGGAAATAACCATCCGTAATTGAACGGCAGGCCCACCTGATGGACTGTTTTGCCCTCTACCGTGAAGGGCCTGAAACGTTTTGTCACCATAGCAACGCATTCCACTTCGCCACGAACAGATGAAACCTTTACCTTCTCAGCGTTTTTAATTCCCCTTTCCTTCGCGAGAACTTCTCCGATTTCAACATATAACTCCGGCTGCATTTCCAGAAGCCACATCTGCCATCTCGTATAGGCTCCTGAACACCAGTGTTCCGTACAGGAATAGGTGGTACAGACATAGGGGAATTTTTCATCCGCATTGGCTACCTTATCAAGCTCGCTATTGAATATCTTGATCGCAGGATTGATCCTCTGACTGGACATGGGATTTTGGGCCAGCGGCCCTTCCAGCGGCTCATAGTGTTCAGGGAACGGCCCTTCCACCATGCCGGGGCCAAATAGCGCACCCAGTCCATCCTGTTTCATAATGAAGGGATATTTGCCCTTTTCTTTGTTCGCCTGTGGCGGCCATGGTCCATCGGGCACGTCGCCTACCCATTTATCGCCTACCCATGCCAAGAGTTTTCTCTTGGGATTGTAAGGATTGCCATTCACATCGCAGGACGCACGATTGTAAATGATCCTTCTATTGACCGGCCAGGCGTAGGACCAGTTGGGATAAAGGCCCAGACCCGTGGAATCTTCCTTGCCCCGTTTAGCCATCTTGTTTTCACCTTCGGCGGTGAAACTGCCGGCCATGACCCAGTTGCCGCTTGACGTCGAGCCGTCAAGCTGGAGATTGCCGAAAGTCGGCACCAACTGCCCTTTCTTGAACTCCGTTTTGGTTTTCTTGTCCTTGTCTTCAATGACTGTATCCTCAAGGAAATAGCCATTGATCTGTTTGGCAACCTTCAGCGAATCAAAACGTCCCTTGTAGTCCGTATAATCCCACTTGAGGTTGAGGATAGGCTCAGGACATACGCCGCCTTCCTTGGCATAAAGGGCTTTGATTTCCGCCATAATCTTGATGGTAAGCTCCCCTACGGGGATGGCGTCTCCTGGCGCCTCCGCGGCTTTGTACTTCCACTGTACCCAGCGTCCGGAGTTGCTCTGGCTTCCCTCTTTTTCCATGGAAGCCGAGGCGGGAAGGAGAAAGACCTCCGTTTTGACCTTTTGGGGATCCACGCCGGGGCCTTTCCAGAAAGCGTAGGTTTCGTTATTGAAGATGTTTTCTCCCACCATCCAATCCAACTTTTCCAAGGCCTTCCTGACCTTGCCAGCATTCGGGGAACTGACTGCCGGGTCCGTTCCTACGGCAAACAACCCCTTAATTTTACCTTCATACATTTTATCAAACAGGTGCATCAGGGAATAGGCGGCGCCATCGTCCATCTTGGGTAGCCAGGAATAACCGAATTCGTTTTCTTTGGTTGCTTTGTCATGGAACATGGACATCAAGAAACTGACGAAAAATTTCGGATAATTCTGGTAGTAGTTGGCCGACTGCGGATCTTTCGATTCCGGCGTGCATTTGTGAAGATATTTTTCCAGTGTATCCAGAGAACCTGTCGGCATCTTCAGGTATCCGGGCAGGATGTTGTATAAAATCGCATGGTCTGTTGATCCCTGAACATTGGGCTCACCGCGCAGGGCGTTGACGCCGCCGCCGGCAATGCCCATATTGCCCAAAAGAAGCTGTATAATAGACATAGTCCTGATGATCTGGCTTCCTGTTGTATGATGCGTCCAGCCTAAAGCGTAACATTCCGTCCCCGCCTTGTCCGGAACGCCGGTGGCGCTGTAGGCGGCGTAAACCTTCACCAAATCCTCTTTGGATACGCCTGTAATGCTGGAGACTTTTTCCAAGGTATAGCGTGAGTAGTGCTCCTTCAGCATCTGGAATACACAGCGCGGATTCTGGAGGGACATATCCCGCTTTGGTATGCCATTGCCTTCTTTTTCTAAAACCCAGGTAGCCTTATCGTACTTCCTCGTTTTTGCGTCATATCCTGAAAACAGACCATCTTTAAAGAAATAGTCCTGCCCAACGATGAACGAGGCATTTGTGTAATTTAAGACATAATCCTTGAACCATTTGTTGTTGGCAATGATGTAGTTAATCATTCCCCCCAGGAAGGCAATGTCTGTCCCAGAGCGAAGGGGAACATGAAAATCACAGCGGGCGGAAGTTCTTGTATAGCGGGGATCTACATGTATTAAGGTGGCCCCGTTCTGCTCTTTTGCCCGCAGTATCCATTTAAATGCTATGGGGTGGTGCTCCGCCGCATTGCTCCCCATGATGAGGATGCAATCGCTGTTTTTTAAATCTATATAGTGGTTCGTCATGGAACCGCGCCCGAACGACTCTCCCAGAGCCGCTACAGATGGGCTGTGTCAGACCCTGGCCTGATGGTCAATGTAAATCAGACCGAGGGCTCGTGCCTTAACGCTCATGAGCCAGCATTCTTCATTGTCCACATTGGAACTGCCGAGGTGACCGATGTTTTCGCAACGGTTGACGAGTTCTCCCTTGGCGTTTTTCGTGACAAATCCTTTATCCCTCGTATCCTTTACGAGGCGGGCAATTCTCTTTAGCGCCCAATCCATCTCTTTTTCCTCCCACTTGTCACTCATGGGAGCCCTGTACAGGACTTTCTTGAGACGGTGCTTGTTCGCCTCCGTCGTATCAAACAAGCCTGCGCCCTTTGCGCAGAGCGATCCCTCATTTATTGGGTGATCCGGATCGCCTTCCATATTGATTATCTTGCCGGTAAGTTTGTCCACACTGCAGATGAGACCGCAACCTACCGAGCAGTAGCTGCAGACCGTCGTTGACTGCTTGGCTGCCTTGATGCGGTTCATCTTGTTTAGTTCTTCTGCATAAGCCATCATGGGTTTAAGATCTATGCCCAATGGAGACAGGACAAGGCCAGATCCGATTACCCCCGACAGGCTTAAGAAACCCCTTCTCGTGATTTCCATAGAAGCCTCCTTAACTGTACTTGTATCATAAAAATAGCTATCCCAATGGAAATATGCTTATGTTTTTTCCGTCCGACAGTCAAGAAAAAAATCACTATATCTCTATAAAAATCAATATGTTATGCTAAAAATAACATAGATGCTTGCGTAAAAAACCTGAATTCCCAAAAGCGCTTAGGATGGCGGACCTGTTGCGAGACATGTTTAAGGAGAAAAAGGCAGGTTATTTATACTATGGATTTATTTATCCTTGACGCTCAACCTCGTTCCCTTGAAAAATATTCCATTCGCAAACGGCCATGGGCAGGAACCCTTTTTCCTGCATAATGAAGTCCAGGTGGATGAGGCTGATGGCCGAAACATCAAGATTGTAATCATTCAGATTAGTTGCCTGGTTGAGGGTGATTAAATACCTCTTACAGTGATCACAGGCAAATACGGACTCGCGTTCATTATCTTCGATAAAAAAGAAGTCCATGCCCTGCTGACCATGATGTTCGCAATAGGGGCAGATGACCCTGCTGAAATGCCATTTATAAGAACATTGAGGGCAGTAAAGATAACGATGGCCGATTTTTTCCTGAATCTGCGCTATCACGGGATGCGTTCCGCATATGGGGCAATACCCTTTCTGCCAGTCAATTCCCTGTATAACCTTGGCAATATCCTTCAATCTTGCCTCTAGTATGATCCTGGCAAGCTGTCTTAAGACAATATTGACCGCTGCCGGAGATGCCTGAACCTTTGCCGCCCAGTCATTTACGACCCCTTCCGTTTCAGGTACAGCCCTGAGGTAATCATCGATAGAGATATTGCCATTGACTGCTGCGCTTTCGATACATTCCCAATCTTTGCGTAAGTTAGGGAAGGCGCCCTTTGCGCTTTTCACCAGTTCGACAACGATGTCTTTCCATGGGTCGTCTTTTTGAAAGAGGCTTCCCTGCTTAATTAGGGGAACGCCTTGCCTGAATTTCACTTCATCGAAGCAAAAAGAGTCCATCTTCTTCAGTCTCAGGTTCTCCATGAGCTGATTTCTCACAATGAAGATGGGACTGAAGGCCTTGATTACATTGCTGTTGTGCGGATTTTTTTCTATGGCGCGCTCCATGATTATTTGCATTGACGAGATGTTATCGCTTTTCTTTTTCATTTTCATCCTTGCCCGATACTTTTTGCTACCTTTATACGACTGCATCGCTCCATGTCAAGTCCTATATGGCCAAAACATGCATAACTCACGGAGAGATTTATTGTTTTATGTAATGTTTAGCAATAGCCGGCAATATTTTTTTGCTATATTTTTCAACAGTATTATTATACAAGTTCTTATTGCTTTATTGCATGTTGGGAAATCTTATCTTAAGGAGGTGTTGTTTATGAAACGGTCTATTCTCAAATGTCTTGCGGTGGATTTTTTAATTTTATCATTCAGCCTTTCGGTTTTCCTGTTGGCGCCGGATAAGGTTAGCGCGGGTGAGAAAATTAATGTCGCCGTTGTCGCCGGGTTCATTCAAACATTTAAGGAAATTGCTTCCGCTTACGAAGCAAAAATGGGCATAAAGATTGAGGTTGTTTTTTCTTCGGCGGGCAGATTGTATGCTCAGATAATAAACGGCGCTCCTTATGACATTTTTCTCTCCGCGGACCAGGAAAGGCCCGATCTTCTTTATTCAGAAGCGCTTTGTGAAAAACCTTTTATTTATGCGATAGGTGAAGTTGTGCTTTGGTCGGCGAATAAAAATTTTTGCAACCTTGACAACTGGCATTCGGCAATCAGGCAGGATAGTGTGAAAAAGGTGGCCATTGTGAACCCGAAAACAGGTGTGCACGGAGAGAGAGCAAAAAAGGCGCTTCAGGATGCCGGCCTGTGGGATACTGTCATGCGCAAAATGGTTTACGCACCCGATATGGCACAGGCATTCCAGTATGCCACAGAAGGAGCTGTGGATGCGGCCTTCTGTCCCCTTGCTCTCGCCTATACAGAAAAAGGGAAAAAAGGCTGTTACTATGAAATGAAGGATGCGCTGCTTGTGGTTTATTCGGCATGCGTGTTAAAGAATTCTAAAAATCTTGAACGGGCTAAGCAATTTGCTTCTTTTCTGAATTCGCCTGAGGCGGAAAAAATTAAAAAGAAATACGGATATAAACAGATTGCCGATTAATGCTGACTTATTAAGGAGATACGAAGTGATTTTGGAAAAGGCCAGAAAACGGCTTGAAAAAATGATCAAAAATCTGAATATCTATGACAAAGAAATTGTCATTAGCTGTAAAACACTTACACCTGAAGAGGCTATCGGCAATCCAATTCATGACGACTATCCGATTCAATTGGGCAAAGAGAGAATTATAGAGGCTGATTTTATGGGCAAGAAGGGCCATGCCTTTTCCGATTCCTATTTTAATTACAGAGGAACGGCAGCGGATATTCTCGCCCTGAATCTGGAAACAAACGCAAGGCGGGCCATTTTTGTTTCATCTTTGAATGCCATAATGACATATTTGGAGATAATTCCGACGGCGCTTCATTGCAAGGACGATGAACCGATAAAGTGCGCCGATCACTTTTTTGATTTTGTGAAGAATCAATTTGTTAAGACAGACAATGTCCTGCTTGTTGGTTTGCAGCCGCGTCTTTTAGAAAAATTAATATTATTGAAAAATGTAAGGGTTTGTGATTTGAATCCTGACAATATTGGGAAATCCAAGGGGGGGGTTGTGGTGGATGGACCGGAGCGTTTTGCTGAGAACGCTCAATGGGCAGGTATCATTCTTGCGACAGGCAGTACGGTTGTAAATGGAACGATTGATGAAATAATTGAAGCCGGCCGAGACGCTTATTTTTATGGCGTGACGATTACGGGAGTCGCACATTTACTGGGGCTTAAACATTTTTGCTTTATTGTCGGAGCGTTGTGAATGTCGGGGATACAATCAGATAAAGAAAGGTAGGTTATTGCTATGAAAAAGTTGAAGATTGTTGCGTTCGTTGTAATTTTTTTAATCAATCTATTTTCCTTTTCCGCTTTTGCGGAGGAAAAAATTTCCGTCGCGGTTGCGGCAAATTTTATTTCAGCCTTTAAAGAAATGGCGGTTGACTTTGAGGCCAAGACAAAGATTAAGGTCGAAGGCACCTTTACTTCAACAGGGAATCTTTACAGCCAGATTATCAATGGCGCTCCCTACGATTTGTTTTTATCCGCCGATGAGGAAAGACCGGCCAAATTGAACAAAGACGGATTGGCGGATACGCCTTTCATTTACGCCAAAGGACAGTCAATTTTATGGTCGGCCAACAAGGATTTCTGTAAGGCAAAAACCTGGCAGGATGCCTTAAAAAATGAAAAGGTCGCAAAAATAGCGATTGCCAACATTCAAACCGCGCCATATGGAACAGCGGCTCAAAAAGCATTGGAGAAAGTTGGAATGTGGAATGATCTTCAAAGCAAACTTGTGATCGCCCAGACTGTTGCCCAATCTTTTCAGTACGCGTCTACATCTGCCGTTGACGCTGCGTTTTGCGCCATGTCGGCTACGGTCAGCGCTGACGGCAAAAAAGGCTGTTTCTTTGTTATCAAGGAAGCGCCGGAAATTGTCCAGTCGGCCTGCATTTTGAAAAGAACAACAAACCGCGCTGCCGCGGAGAAATTTGCGGACTTTTTAAAATCTCCTGCAGCACAGGAAATAAAAGTGAAGTATGGTTATCGTTAAATGGATTATCTTGCGCTTTATGTAACATTGAAACTTGCCGTTGTTACGACAGTTTTATTGATGATTATTGCCGCGCCTATCGCCTATGTGCTGGCTTATTACCGCTTTGCCGGAAAATCTCTTTTGGAGGCGCTGATCTATCTGCCGATAGCTCTGCCTCCCACGGTGATCGGATTTTACCTGATTATTTTCATGGGACCAAAGGGTTTTATCGGTAGAATATGGGAAATGCTTACCGGCGGCTCGCTGCTTTTTACATTTATCGGAATAGCGATTGCGTCGGTTATCTACAGCATTCCCTTTGCCGTGCAGCCGATGAAAGCGGCCTTTTCCAAGATAGACCGTCGTTTGTTGGAATCAGCCTATGTCCTTGGTTTGTCGAAAAAAGCGACATTTTTCCGGGTGATTATTCCTAATTCCGCAAGCGGCATTGCCGCCGCCGCTATATTGGTTTTTCTGCATTCTATCGGAGCATTCGGCGTTTTGCTGATGGTCGGCGGCAGTATTCCCGGTGAAACAAGGGTGGCCTCCATAGCAATTTATGAAGCCGTGGAGATGATGAATTA
The DNA here is from genome assembly GCA_002403385.1 of Syntrophaceae bacterium UBA4767. GTDB lineage: Bacteria > Desulfobacterota > Syntrophia > Syntrophales > UBA4767 > UBA4767. The sequence goes on from DHHR01000041.1 coordinate 19,645, forward strand.
TCAGGCAGCGGCAATGATGGCGCTGAGTTTCATTCCCATCAGCTACGCCTTTTTACTGTTGATCAACAAACTAAATGAAGCGCGCTCATGACCGTTGAAGCTTCTTTCAAAAAACAGTTAAAATACTTTGAGCTGGACATATCGTTTTCCTGCGCGGAGGAAAACATGATGGTGATGATCGGCCCCTCCGGGGGCGGCAAAACGACCATTATTCGCATGCTGGCCGGATTGGAAAAACCGAAGGAAGGAAAGATTGTTTTTGGCGATGAAGTTTGGTTTGATTCTCTTCATCATATTAATGTTCCGCCGCAGGAGCGATGTCTGGGCTATGTTTTCCAAGATTACAATCTTTTCCCGCATCTAAATTTGTTTGATAACGCGGCTTTTGCCGCTGTGGAGAAAAAGGAAGTTGGTGAGCTTTTGGAAGTTTTCAAAATCGGTCATTTAAAAAAACGTAAACCGCACATGGTTTCCGGCGGAGAGCGTCAGCGCTGTGCAATTTGTCAGGCGCTGGCCAGGCGTCCCCGTTTGCTTCTTCTGGACGAACCTTTTTCCGCGCTCGACGCCATCACGCGTCGCGGCCTGCGTGAAGAATTGAAAAGTCTCAAGGACAAAATGTCTTTCCCGATTATTTATGTGACGCACGATATAACAGAGGCCTTGTATCTGGCTGATGAGCTGCTGCCGGTTGTTGAAGGCAAGATGGACAATCAATGGCTGCAGAAGATGATTAACCGTGAGCCGTCAACGGAAGCAGTCCTGCGTGCGGCTCGTGAACCGCGGCTAACTTTAGTATATTAAGAGGTTGAGGTGTTTATGAACATCTGTACCTATTCCTACGAAGAATACATCCATCTGGTAAAATCATTCCACGGAACCCTGGCGCCTGGTTTGCTCATCGGCGGTTTTATCGTTGATCTGGCGATGAAGAATCTTCCTGATGGAGAATTTTTTGATGCAATCTGCGAAACGCCTGTTTGTCTGCCCGATGCCGTGCAGATTCTGACGCCCTGTACCATCGGCAACGGATGGCTTTCCATTGTCAACTTCGGCCGGTTCGCCGTAACACTTTATGAAAAATACGGCGGCAAAGGTGTAAGGGTCTATCTGGATACAGAGAAATTAAACGACTGGCCGGAAATTCACGATTGGTATCTGAAAAAGAAAAAAAAGAATGAACAGGACTTCGATCTTCTGCTGGCGCAGATCAAAGAAGCCGGGCACAAACTGCTTGGTATGCAGAGAGTTCAAGTGGATCCCGAAAAGGTCCGCCGTAAGAAAATGGGGCCTGTGGGAATTTGTCCTGTCTGCGGTGAAGCTTATCCGTCAAAACACGGGGAGAAATGCCTTAATTGCCAGGGAGAGACGCCTTATTCCAGCGTCGCTCCTGTAAAATAATCTGATAATATGGTGGAGAGTTATTATGCTTAAATCAGGCGCCATACTGAATCGTCTTTACGAAATGATTGAACCGGCCGCGCAGAACCTGTGCATTGCCGATATGCGGATAGGCTTGAGCTACGTGGGGATAAAACTCGATAACGAAGCGGCGGGAATTGCCGCCGTGCTGCCGGAAAGTTCTATTCGCTGTTGCACAGTTTTAAAAGAGGCGGGGACCTTTATCGGTTCACCTGCGGTTGAAACATTGAAATGTCTTATTGAAGGGAAAAATCCTCTGCGCAGGGCCATTGGTGTGGCCACGGCCAATGCGCTTGTTTCTCTTACGACGAGAGATAACGAAGACCGTGAAGCCACAACTTACCTACACCTTAAGCCTGGCGAAAAAGTTGTCATGGTAGGCTTATTTGCGCCTTTGGTGGAAAGAATTCGCTCCACCGGCGCGATGCTGACAATTCTTGAAAAAAATCCCGAACGGCTGAAACCGCTTTCTCCAGAGGATAAACAGAAGGCGCTCAAGGATTGTGATGTGGCGATTATTACCGCTACAACACTTTTGAACAATACTTTTGAAGAAACGGTAGACCTGTTGGGTGCGCCGCGATCGGTGGTCTTAATGGGACCCTCCACGCCTCTCGTCCCTGAAATTTTTCACGGCACACCTATTTCGCATTTGGGTGGAGCGGTCGTTGTTAATTCCACTAAAGTTTTGCAAATCATTTCTGAAGGCGGCGGCACGCCGGCGCTCAGGCCATATTTACATTTTGTTAATCTGATTAATGAAAAATCAGGGAACTAATCCTTCCCAACAAGCCTTTGCGTAACTCCCCCATTTTTACTGGCCTGTTCCAGAAATATATTTGAAAAAGGGGTCTGGGAAAACGCGCTGAAGTCATGATTCCGGATACAGGGCTTGGTCATCAAAAAAGGAGGCGCTCAGCATCGCTAAAGGACTTATCTGCTCGGCAGATACCATAAGGAATATCAGCCCTCGGGAGGTGTGGGAGATGCTTCGGGGAGACAAGAAAGAAGAATATATTTTGGTGGATGTGAGGACTCCTGCCGAATATGAAGAGGAACATCTCCCTGGAGCCAGACTTATTCCGCTAAATGAGCTGGATCAAAGGTCCGGGGAACTTGACCGACAGAGGAAGGTTGTTGTCTACTGCCGTTCGGGAAGGAGATCCCTGGGGGGCGCCATCCTCCTTTGCAATCAGAATTTCTGGGAAGTTTATAATCTGGTGGGAGGAGTTATGAACTGGCCCTACGAAAAGGTGAAAGGTTCCCCAGAAGAAGCAGAAGAATTTTTCAAAGATACCCGTGAGATCAAGGAGCTTCTGCTTTTTGCCCTCCAAATGGAGAAGGCAAGCCAGACTTTCTACCTTCAGAGCGCTCAAAAGGTGGAGGAAAAGGGGGTAAAAGATTTGCTGGAAAAACTCTCCCGGGTAGAAGAAAGGCATGCAGAGCATCTCCACACCAAACTGAAAGATATCTGGCCTGAAGCTCCTCCTCTAAGGGCGCTTAAGGAATCGGAGTTTATGGAAGGGGCGCTCTCTCTTTCTCAATCCATCTTGACTATACAAGAGAAGCCTCCTCAAGAAAAAATCGAGGTTTTGGAGATAGCCCTGGAAAAAGAATGCAAGGCCTTTGATCTTTACCAGCAGATGGCGGATAAGATAGTCTCACCTCTCAGGGGACTCTTTCGGGATCTGGCAAAGCAGGAACGAGGGCATATCGATGAACTCTCCATGTTTCTCTAATAAACCCTTTGGATAAGGAGGGAAGAAAATGTATGTGCAACAATTTTTTGTCGGAGGTCTGGCGCATAGCTCTTACCTGGTGGGAGGGAACCAATTTTGCGCCATTGTTGATCCCAAACGGGATGTTGATGACTATGTTAAAACAGCCAAAGAAATGGGATTGAAGATAACCCATATCATCGAGACCCATCTCCATGCTGATTTTATCTCCGGTCACCTGGATTTGAAGGAATTGACCGGCGCCCGAATTTATGCCCCTAAAGCGGGTAACTGCCAGTTTGACCATGTAGCGGTTTCCGAAGGAGATAGCTTTGAAATCGAAGATATGGAGTTTAATGCCCTGGAAACCGGCGGACATACACCAGAACATGTCTCCTATGTAGTTACTGACCACTCCCGGGGCGAAGAACCGGTAGCAGTATTCTGCGGTGATACCCTATTTGTTGGAGATGTGGGAAGGCCTGATCTCTTCCCGGGCCAGGCAGAAGAGCTGGCCTCCCGATTATATGACAACCTGCATCAGAAACTTCTTAAACTTCCTGATTGTTGTGAGGTCTATCCCGCCCATGGAGCCGGTTCCTTGTGTGGTCGGGCCATGGGCGCCAAGCGCACCAGCACCATCGGTTATGAAAGGCTCTATAACCCTGCCCTTCAGCATAAGACCAAAGAAGCGTTCAAAAAATCACTCTTAACCGGAATGCCTGAAGCCCCGGATCACTTCAGCCGCTGTTCAGCTATCAACGGCAAGGGACCAGCTTTGGTTAAAGATCTGCCAGTAGTCAATCCTTTAGCTCCGGAAAAATTTTGGGAGCTTAAAAAGAATGGCCACATGGTGATTGATGTTCGTGATTACACCGCCTTTGGGGGAGCCCATATTCCCGGCTCTTTTCATCTGGATCTGGCCGGTAATTTCTCTACGTTTGCGGGATGGATTCTACCCCCGGATAAGTCCTTGCTTCTAGTGGGGAATAATGAGGAAGAAATTCATCGAGCTTGTGTTCAGCTTCGCCGGGTAGGGCTGGAGCAGGTGGTAGGATGGCTAGAGGGAGGTATCCATTCCTGGTCAATAAAGGCTTTGCCTCTGGAACATTTGCCCCAGATATCGGTGCACGAACTTAAAGAACGTCTTGAGCAGGGTAAGGATACGATGGTCATCGATACCCGGGGAAAAAGGGAATGGGATGAATATCATATTGCAGGGACAGTGCACATCCCTGCCCCGGACTGCCGAACCCGCTATAGAGAGGTAGAAACCCAAAAACCGGCGGCGGTTCTTTGCAACACGGCCCATCGTTCCAGTCTGGCAGCCAGTATATTACAACAGCATGGTTTGACCAATCTCTGCGTGGTTACCGGAGGAATGACTGCATGGAGAGCAGCCGGTTATTCCGGGGAATGTCCCATCTGCGCGGTTCCTCATGGCCCTCAATGGTAATTACACTGAATGACTTTTAAAAGATGTCATGGTTCGACAGGGTCTTCCGCTCCTAGCAAGCGGTCCTTCGCCAATTTCCTTTTCAGTATACCAGCGTTATCGCCGCTCCGGCGGAAAACCTCTCCGAATATTGGCCCTCCATGTTCAGGCGGAATCCCTTTGCAATAGGCACGTCGATTCCCGCGAAACCTCCTACGTTCGTCTTGTTCTGAAGAGTTTCATCCCTCCGACCAAGTTGAATCCCGGGAGTATCCGGAGATGGGGAAACCCTGGCCTCGGCGTAATAAATGTAAGGCCCGGCATACAATTTTGTATCCCGCCAAACAGTGGCTTGAAGACCCATGCCGAAATTAACATCCCATAGGTCCGTCACGCGAAGTTTCATGTGGGAAGAGGTTCCGCCCGCGGTTTCGTAAACGTTGTCGTCAGCATCGCGGAAGAAATATGTCCCCTGCACAAAGGCTCCTATGCCGAAGATTTCATTTAGAGGATAAAATCCCTTTACCCCTAAGGTGCCGAAAACATTCCAGTTATCTTCGAAGTCCCTCTTGGAAGTCGTCGTCGAAGGTTGGGTGGAGCGGAAGGCATTGGATATCTTCAAGTCGGATAGTCCGATCCGTCCGTACGCTTCCCACGCCTTTCCCTTACCGTAAGCAGCCTCCGAATAGACTTGATTCTGTCTGATAACGTGGTCCGTGCCGTCATCGAACTTATCCTCATAGTGCCAATATCCGATGGCGGTCCGCAACCCGCCGGATTCCTTTGAGAGAGGCTGGGGCGAACCGAAGGGGCCGCCGGCAAAAGCCGTCCCGCAAAAGACGATCATTACAAGCACGGATAGGATGATTGCTCCAGAATTTATTTTCGTCATAAACCCTCTCATTCTATTGAAAAATCCGCTGCTCCGGTTTTTCCCCATCCGGTGCGGGCGCTTCTCCCTTTTCCTTTTTCTGCACCATCTTCTGTCGATACTGGGCGTAGGCGTTTCGGAGCGCCACATAGGGGTCAATGGCCGCCTCTTTCAGCGCCTCATAATCACCAATCCTCAAGGACGCGCTGTTTACGCTCTCGCATGCCCTCACCGACGGCCCGACATACCATGGATCAGTGTAAGTAAAGGGATACTGGAAGTGTTCACCGACAATGTCGATCGTATCGCGCAGACTGGATGGACCGAACACCGGCCAAACGACGTAGAAACCATGTCCCAATCCGTATCTCCCGAGGGTTTGGCCGATATCAGCATTCTGCTTCTGAAGACTCAGATCCTTGTTCGCAGCAGGGTCAAGCAGCCCGCCTATACCCCACACGGTGTTCACCACAAAGCGGCCGAGTTCCGTCGCCGCTCCGCTAAAATCCGCCTGAAAGAGGCAACTGATAAAGCGTTTCGGGAACCCGAGATTCGAGAAGAAATTCTTTATGCTGGACCGGCCGATTTCGGGGACGACCTTGCTGTAACCCTGCGCCACCGGTTTCACGACCCAGAAATACAACTTGTCATTGAACTGAAACATCGCCCGGTTAAAGAATTCCAGAGGATCAGCGATGGTGACTTCGCCCATTTCCTGCCCTTCTTCCTCCTCATCGATCGCCTCCTCATCATCATGGCTTTTTGGAGCAACCGGGCTCATGTGTGTTTCCCCGGTTCCTTCTTCACTGTTCCAAACAGTCTCTGAAGCTGCTGCCGCGCCAGTCTCATCGGACAAAACGGACTTGTGCAGCATCAGGGCAGTATCGTCGCCGTGAGCGTAACCAGCCCCCAGAAGGGCGATCAGAAAAATCAAAAAGAAAATTCGCCTCATCATCCGTATCTTACTGGATAACACTTCGAAACCTCCCTCCTCATAATCCTATCGTGGGCGCCCTTCCCTTCCACACATACCAACACTCATGCTCACATCTTGAGCGCTGGCCTCATTTCTTAGAATCAAAAATAACACGCCTATCGCAACAAAAACTCATATCAATTTCTCGATGGCTTTCCAACGTCGCTAATTGCCTTTTTCCGCAGTATCTCGATCAATTGGTCCGGCGAATTTTTCATCAGGATTTCCCTGAACTGGGCGCGATAATTTTGCACCAGGCTTACATTTTCGATCACGACATCGTAAACCTTCCACTTTCCTTCCTTTAATTTCAACCGGTATAAAACGGGAATTCCCTTTGACGCACTGATGACCTTGGTCTGCACTTCGGCTCTATCCGCCGAAAGCGCCCTTTCTCCCGTAATCTTGACCTTTTCGTCTTTGTAATCGGTGATTTTGTTGGCATAGGCATTTTCCAGAGTTTTCCGGAAAAGCTGCACGAACTCTTGTTGCTGGGAGGCGGTCAACTTGTTCCAGTTCCGTCCGAGGGACAGCCGAGAAAGTTCTACCTCGTCGAACATTCTCTTATAGATAACCTCGAGCCGTTCTTTTTTCGCAGCGGTGCCGAGAGACTTATTCTTGAGGACGGCAATCACTTCATTGGCAGTGTCATCGACGGCCTCCGTAGCTGTGCCGGCGAAAGCCGTCATGCAAAACAGAGAGATAAAAAGGATCATAAACCCGACAAGAAGCCTTTTCATGGTTTGCCCCCTTTGGATTCCCCTGATGTTCCCGGCGGCTTGACGCCCCCGAAAACATACTTGGCGATGAGGTCAGTGATATCCACGGGCGGTTGTGTTTCTACGATGGTATCTCCGGATTTCAGCTGTTCCCCGGCGCCTCCGGGATCGAGGTGGACGTAACGGTCTCCGATCAGCCCCTCCGTCTTGATGGAGGCGATGGCGTCGTCGTAAATCTTAGCGTTCTTGTTTATCCTCAACTCCACCACAGCCAGACCATTTTCTTGATCCATGGCAAGATTCTCTACCCTCCCGACCTCTATACCGTACATTTCCACGTAGTTTCCCGGTTTCAGGCCGGATACCGTCGTGAATTTAGTGTAAAGAGGGTATGTATCTTCAACAAGAAAAGACACATGGCCAAGCTTGACGGTCATATACCCTATGGCAAGCAGTCCGACCACCATAAAGATACCCACCGTTGTTTCCATGGTAAATTTTTTCATCGGTCCACCCCTGTTGCACGGCAGCGAAGCCGGCATATTTCTTTCTGTTGTTTCCTTGCAAACTCTATGACGTCGCCCATCCTTTCGATAGGTTTACCTTCGGCGATTCCGGCCAGGACGACGAACTCGGGATACACATGCGGCGCCTCTTCCGTCCCGTCCCAGGACAAAATGTTCCGGCTGCCCCATCCCTGAAAATCCTCGACGAAACTATCCAGTATGGCCCCGGCCTCCTTCACGTCCGAATAAGGAAGCGCCGTGACGAATTCATCCGCGCCGAAGCGAGCGGAAAATCCACCGACGGCGCTGAAATGCTTATCGATAAAGGAGCCCATACTGTATAGAATCTTCTGTATCGCCTCGTGGCCCAGCTTGGAAACAAACGTATCCATGTCTTTCAGAGTAAAAACCAGGACGGCGTAAGTCTCTTGCAATGCCCCGCTTTGCAGTTCGGTGTGATAGCGTACCTTGAACTGCCGTTTCGCATAAAGTCCCGAAAGTTTTTCCTGAAGCTCCTCCAGACTGTTGCGGATCTCATTTTTTAAAGGATGATCAAAATTTTCAAATTCCTCCGGGGAACCCTGAAACACAATCTTGCGGTCGTAGAGGGCAAGTATCCGGTTGGAGATGAAATACACCTCGGGGATCGCATGACTGACCAACACCGCCGTGAAATCGAACTTTTTCCGGTTTTCGGCAACCATGCTCAGTATCGCGTTTTCCCGAACCGGATCCTGACCGGTGGTTGGCTCATCGAAAAGCACGATACGGGGATCCGTTACCAAGGCTCGCGCCAGGGCGGCGCGTTTCTGCATCCCCCCAGATAGTTCCGACGGGTATTTGAATGCCGCTTCGCTGAGTTCCATCTGTTCGATCCTTGTCATCACCCTACGGTCGATTTCCGCTTTACTCAGGTTTGTCGTCTCACGAAGCGGCAAGGCGACATTCTCATAGATCGTCATCGAGTCGAAAAGAGCGTTGTCCTGAAACATATAACTGATCTGTGCGAGACTGGCGTCCCGCTCCTTCTTTTTCATCTCGTCGAGCGGTTTTCCCCTGAAAAGAACCGCGCCATCCTCCGGATTGAGCAGCCCAATGATATGTTTAAGGAATACGCTCTTGCCCGATCCGCTGAGGCCGATGATGGTTGTTATTTCACCTTCATAAATCTTCGCGTCCGCCTGGTCAAGGACGGTCAGCTGCCCGAAGCGCTTCGTCACGTTCTTGAATTCAATCAACGGGGTCTCCATCAGTCCAGTCCCTTGTCTAAATTAGAAGAGAAGTAACCACATAATCAGCCACCAGGATCAAGGCACAGGAAGTGACGACGGCAGCGGTTGTCGAAAGCCCAACCGACTTGGCCCCGCGGCTGTCCGTGCGCATGTGGACGAAATATCCCTGAAAGCAGCAAACGGTCGCTACGATCACGGCAAACACCATCGATTTGATGAAACCGTCGGTGACATCCTTCATGTCAACACTGGCTTGAATACGATAAAAGAAGGTGCCGGCGTTCGCTCCCATAAGCATGACCCCGGAGATAAAGCCTCCGATAATCCCGACCAGGTCAAACAGCGCCGTCAAAAAAGGAAAACTGATGATGGAAGCGGCGATCCTTGGACTGATCAGATACCGAAGCGGATCAATGCGCATTGTATCCAAGGCATCGATCTGCTCAGAGATGCGCTGGATACCGATTTCCGCCGTGATGGCAGACCCCGCTCTGGCCGTGATCATGATGGCCGTAAGAACCGGCCCCAGTTCCCTGATCAGGGAAAGCGCCACAAGGGTGCCGACCGCGCCCACCGTCCCGAACTGGGACAGGGCATGGTACGATTGGAGACCGAGGACCATTCCGGTGAACAGAGCCACCAGCATGATGATTGTCGTAGAGCGCGCCCCAATGTAGTAAATCTGCTCGATGATCTTAACCCACTGCTTGGGCCGAAAGATCATCAAGACCGCCAGGACAAGGAATATCGCGGCGGCGCCGAGGGTGTTGACCCAGTTTATGGTCCTCCTGCCAACAACAGCAAAAGGTCTGGCCAGCAAAGCGCCTTGCTCCATACTCTGATTTTCTGAAAGATTATTCTTTTCTGTCGTATGCCTCATGTTCCCCGCTTTCTCTACCGGAATCGCACCGACATGTTTCACCGTCAATTCCAAGGGTCGAAACGCTTGACGGGGGAAATCTATAAAAATGTAGTATTACATGTCAAGTAAATTTGACAAAATCGTAAAAAGTCAAAATTCACGGGTTTTGTCATGGTGAGCCCTTCGGCCGGCTCAGGACAGGCTCTGTCGAACCATGACGTAATATCAATCATTTATGTTCACCCTTCGACCCTTCGGTAAACTCAGGACAAACAGCTCAGGGTGACAATTGGGACTTTTTACGAGTGCATCAAATTTAGGCCAAAATATAAAGCGCCTGCCCGTCAAAATAAGGATTCCCCCACGCTGTATGTCCATCCATGTTGATGTGCTTGTTATCTGATTTTCATCAATCAGCTTGATGAGCAGTCAAAAACATGGCTTTCTCTAGTGATGTAAAAAATTGCTGATACGGCTCCGGGTCGGTAACCGGCGTTACGTTATATTGTGCGTTGGCGCGAACCAAAAGTTGAGTTTCTCCTCTTGGCCGTACAGTAACTGTTATGCGTAATGCGTAATGTTCCAGTTTTGTAGCGCTGACGATGCCGAGAGTTGCATCAGCCTTATCAATTACAAAGCCTAAATCTTGGAGGGTGGATATAATGGTTCTTAAAGTTTTTTCTTTATCTGTTGTATCAAAAGCTCGGGTTTGAATACTCCTCAACTGCACCTGACTGGAATCAGAGTCGAGAAGACGTTCCTGTGTAGTGGCGCATCCTACAATAAACAACGAAATTACAATCAAGATTAAACCGGCTTTATTTTTCATATTTCTTGCGCCTCCAGAAAGATAGCCTTCGATAACTTATCAAAGAACTCTTGATATATTTTAGGATCAGTTAAGCTTTCTGACGTCGTGACTTGACCTTGGGTATTCCATACGATGCGCTGGAACGTCACTCGTACCGCTATATATTCCCCGCGCTCCCCTATGGGACGCGTGACGACCGAAGCGCGCATCCTTTGCTCCTTGTCGGTAGGCATATAAACCCCGCCAAAAAGGACCACAGCAACCGCTGCTGCTTGCTGACCTATATTTACAGCGGTTCGCGTCTTTGAAGAAGTAATAACTCCCAGTTTTGTTTCACTTTCGTCTAGATTAAACCCCATATCTTGAAGGAGACCGGCACATGCTGCAAGAATCTTGCCCTCGTCTTTTGTTTGATATTTTCTCGTTTGTATTTGGCGCTGAGCAAGGGTTTCGGGACTCAAAGTCAAGGCGTCTTTTGGGATTGTTGCACAGCCGGTGACAGATATCAGCCACAACAGAAGCACCGTAAACGATAGCTGGAAGAACCTGTTCATGATTCCTCCCTCCTCAAAAACTCGAACTGTGGTATGCAAAGTCCCGTACTTTCCTCTCCTTATCAAATTTTATAACTACCGTAAGTGTTCTTTGGGTTTGAGATTGGGCACCGGCGGATTTATCATAACTTGCCCCCGGCATCCCGCCAATACCTCCTGATCCACCACCTACACCGAACAAAAGACCGATAATCCCACCGCCAGAACTTCTCGAGTAGGATACATCTGTCGATATTTTGTCGTATACCCAGACCTCCCTACCTTGCTCATCCGTGGTTACAATGTTCGGCGACCCCAATATCTGGGCTACTTCAGCCCCTGTCATGCCCTTCTTAATTTCTTTCTGAACAAGGCCTACGGTCATTTTTCGCTCCTGAGCCGAATGCAAGCTTTCCTGATGCTCAGCAGCAGTCATACAACCAGATAGCAGAAGACCAACCGCAAGTGACAACCCTAAAGCAACCTTGTCTTTAAACATTTGCAACCTCCTCTCTGTTGCCTAAAAAATAAAGTCCTTGTGTTTTTTCATTCCTCAAAAGTGCCTGCCTCACGGGTATGGGAATTGTTTTGGCATTCCGGCCATTGATTCCTATCCCCGGATATGCCTTCTTCCGCCGTCGCCTTTTTAAACATGGGGTCGAGTTTTGCGCGCTCCGCAGACAGCCTGCTGCGCTTCGCGCCGGTTTTTTGCCCACGGCATCCTCATGTATTGCTTAGCTTCGATTTTGAAAAAAATGGCAGTCGCTATTTTTGCTTTGCCTATAATTAACCTCCATATCCTGCCTTTATGCTATATCATACCAAGCATAAAGGCAATTGATTTTTTCTCTGTGTGTCAGCTTAACGGAAAGCTGCTGAATTGCCATTTTGAGCTTCTCCTTGTACGATACAGGCATCTCTCTTTTATTCGGCTGTTCGGCTGCATTACGAAAACACATCCCATAGCTCTATGTATCGAGACCTTTGAATTTGTGATTAAATCGCCTTGCCGTCATTCCGTGCTTGACTTGAGCCTGCCCCGTACTCGATACGGGGGAATCCAGTGTTTTCAAGCCGTTATAGATTCCGCCCTGATTTTCATCGGGGTGACGCGTCGGAATGACGTGAGGGGCAGTTTTTCAAAGGTCTCATATTTTATAACCTGTTATGCAAGATTTTTTTGGGTAATTTCATCAATGATTCCCGCATGTTGTGTCATATTTGACATAGGCCATCGGTTTTTGTATACTGAACTTAGGAGAATGGAAGCCGCTACAAAAACAAATTCCTGTTTTGAATAGTTATCTTGTTAGTATTCATTTGTTGTATATGTTTTGTATATGTTATATAAAACCTAGAGCAGAAGCTAGTGAAAGGATGCCCTATGGAAATCAAACACAAAATATGGCTGGAACAAAATGGCAAGGTCATTTTCGGACAGGGACGCGATGAACTGTTGAAAGCAATAGACGAATGCCACAGCCTGCATGCGGCGGCAAAAAAACTTCACATGTCTTACCGGGCTGCATGGGGAAGGTTGAAAGCCTCCGAATCACGCCTGGGCATTAAACTTGTTGAAATCAATTCCCCTGGTTTGGGAATGCACTTAACGGATACGGCAAAAGCGCTGGTCAACAAATTTGACGAGCTGGAAAGCAAAACATGCGCTTTTTTGAAACGAGCCAACAAACAATGGTGACAAAATCGTAAAAAGTCAAAATTCGCGGGTTTTGTCATGGTGAGCCCTTCGGCCAGCTCAGGACAGGATCTGTCGAACCATGACGTAATATCAATTATTTATGTTCACCCTTCGACCCTTCGGTAAACTCAGGACAAACAGCTCAGGGTGACATCTCCGCCTTTTTACGAGACCATCAATTGTAATAAGGGGAAAATAGTTCGCACATTTTTCCATGTTTTATGGTTTAATATCACAATAAGTGGAAAATTATTCCATCTATATGGTCTGATATGATGGAACGTTTTCCGTCTATTACACTGATAGGACG
>DHHR01000022.1:0-42817 GCA_002403385.1 Syntrophaceae bacterium UBA4767
TCAAAGAACGTTGAGCAAATTATTTTCATGCTTCGTGGTGTCCCGCGGGGCATGGGAGTTTTTTACGAGTGCATCAAAGCTGCACAGTCAAACTTTTATGACCAAAATTCCGTCAAGAGATGCCGTTATAAGCGAATTTGTCGTAGGCTTGGGCGAATGCGGCATAAGATTGGATGTTTTTCTTTTACAAAAGGATTCCTCCCTAACACGTTCCCAGGCGCGAAAGGCCATTGACGCCGGATTGGTCCGGGTAAACGGGCAGACTATGAAAGCAAGCCATAAAGTGCATGCTGGGGATATAGTCACGGTAGAAAAACTGGAGGCCGTTCCCTGTGGGCTTGCCGCGGAAGATATTCCTCTTCAAGTTGTGTACGAAGACGAATCCATTATCGTTATTGACAAACCGGCGGGTATGGTCGTCCATCCGGCGGCAGGAAATTATCAGGGAACACTGGTCAATGCCCTTTTGTATCACTGCCGTGACCTATCCGGCATCGGCGGTGTTTTGCGTCCGGGCATCGTCCATCGTCTCGACAAGGGAACTTCCGGGCTTATCATCGTGGCCAAATCGGATGCCGCCCATCAGGTATTGTCCGACCGGTTTAAAAACCATGAAATAAAAAAAACGTACAGGGCTCTCGTTTGGGGGAATGTCACGGAACATGAAGGCATTATCAACGCGCCGGTAGGAAGGCACCCCGTGGAGCGCAAAAAAATGTCCATACGAAGCTCTAGGGGCAAGGAAGCCGTCACACGCTGGCGTGTGAACGAACGATTTGGGGCAACCACCCTTTTGGATATAGACATCGAAACGGGTAGGACGCATCAGATTCGTGTGCATCTTAGTTCCATAGGCCACCCGGTAGTCGGTGACAGCGTCTATGGCGGCACGAAAAAGGCCAGTGTGGTCTCAAACCAAGACCTGAACTCAAAACTCAAAGGGATGACCCGCCAGGCCCTTCATGCGGCACGGCTTTGTTTTACCCATCCTATAACCGGGGAGCCAATGGATTTTTCATCTCCCCTGCCTGCCGATATTACAGACCTTTGCAATTATTTAAGAACATACAGGTTCGCATTCAATGAAAGAAAGTAACCGCAAGACCACCTCCTCAAACCAGATGCCACCCTTCCGGCTCTCAAAAAAGGGTTCCGTCATGTATTTCGAATCAACAGTCCTGAAAAGGTATCGTTTCCTGACTCATGCCTTTTGCAGCCGTCACAGGGAAATAATCCAGGGCCACTTTTCTCCTTTCAGTTTCAGTTCGCGGGAAGATAAAAATATTCTCTCACAAAATTGGGAAATCCTTACCAGGGCTTTTCGCATACCGGCCGGTCAATTTCTAACCGTCAACCAAATCCATCGGGATGCCATCTTGGTCATTGACGGCCCGGACTACAAATTGCCCCCCCACCCGCCAGATAGTTACGATGCCATCATTACCAACCAGCCGGGTATTGCCATCGGCGTAAAGACTGCCGATTGTGTTCCCATCTTTCTTCTGGACAAGGCCAAGCGCATAATCGGCGTCGTCCACGCCGGATGGAGAGGCACGGCTTTAAAGATCATTGAAAAAACAGTAGAAACTTTTACGGAAAGATTTGGTTCTCAACTGGCGGACATCCATGCGGTCATCGGGCCGGCGATCCGGTCATGCTGCTACGAAGTGAATGACAACGTCATAAAGTCCATAGAAACAGAAAAAAAGGAAAGTCCCTTCTACCGGCCCTGCCCAGAGGAAGGAAAATGGATGCTTGATCTTCCTCTGGCCAACAAATCCCAACTGCTCGCCAAAGGCATCCATGCCGGGAATATTTCTATGCTGGATCTATGCACCTTCTGCCGAACAGACATCTTTTTTTCCCACAGGGCAGAAAGGGGAAGCGCTGGACGGCAGCTCAACTTCATGATGCTGAAAAAATAAGTGTCGCTGGAAGCCAAAAAAGACTTGACATACGGCAATGTATAAGATAAATGATCTTCGCTTTTTAGAAAGGTTGATGTAAAATCCTTCCTTAATGAAAAATAGAGACCTTTGAATTTGTGATTAAATCGCCTTGTCGTCATTCCGTGCTTGACACGGAATCCAGTGTTTTCAGGCCGTTATAGATTCTGCCCCGATTTTCATCGGGGTGACGCGTCGGAATGACGTGAGGGGCCGTTTTTCAAAGGTCTCAAATATTGAGGCGCTTCAAAACTTCGAATTAGCAGCCCGTAATTAAATCCGAGTTCTCCTTAAAGTAATTTTTGTTGTGCAGGGAAAGTTCATGCAGTCTCCGCAAAAGCAGCCCCATTTGCAGCAATAAGACCAGAAGCGTAAAACAACACTCTGTAGGCAGCGGCTATCAGAGAAACATATCGGCAAGGAACTTATCATGAATATTGAAGAAATCAAGAGACTACCAATCAGCGAGCTGGCAAATCTCGCCAAGGGCCTAAGCGTTGCCGGAGCCAGCGGCATGAGAAGGCAGGACCTCATTTTTTCCATCCTGCAGGCTCAAACGGAAAAAAACGGCGTTATTTCGGGAGCGGGGGTCTTGGAAATCTTGCCCGATGGTTTCGGCTTTCTCCGCGCCGTGGATTACAATTATCTTCCCAGCCCTGACGATATATACATTTCCCCCTCACAAATCAGAAGATTCAACTTGCGAACGGGCGATACGATAACCGGAGAGGTCAGGCCCCCAAAAGAAGGAGAAAAATACTTCGCCCTTCTCAAGGTCGATACGGTAAACTACGAACCCCCCGATGTTGCTAAAGACAAAATACTCTTCGACAATCTTACACCCCTGTACCCTCAGGAAAAACTGGAGTTGGAAGCAGATCCTGAGAATTTATCCACAAGGATCATGGATCTTTTTACTCCTATAGGGAAAGGACAGAGAGGTCTCATCGTCTCTCCTCCCCGGGCGGGGAAAACCGTTCTTCTTCAGGATATTGCCCACAGCATTACAACAAACCACAAGGAAGTGATCCTGATGGTTCTGCTGATCGATGAGCGGCCGGAAGAAGTGACGGACATGCAGAGAAGCGTCAAGGGAGAGGTCATCTCCTCAACCTTTGATGAACCTGCCGCCAGGCACGTGCAGGTAGCCGAGATGGTCATCGAAAAGGCAAAACGCCTCGTGGAACACAAAATGGATGTGGTTATACTTCTGGACAGCATTACCAGACTGGCTCGGGCATACAATACTGTTGTTCCCCCCAGCGGCAAGGTGCTTTCCGGCGGTGTGGATTCCAACGCCCTTCACAAGCCCAAACGATTCTTCGGCGCGGCCAGAAATATCGAAAACGGCGGCAGCCTAACGATCATCTCTACCGCCCTCATTGATACAGGCAGCCGCATGGATGAAGTCATCTTCGAGGAATTTAAAGGAACGGGCAATATGGAATTACACCTGGATCGCAGGATAGCCGACAGAAGAGTCTTTCCGGCCTTCGATCTGATCCGTTCAGGCACCAGGAAGGAGGAATTGCTCATACCGAAAAACAATTTAAACCGTATCTGGATACTCAGACGACTGCTTCAGGAAATGAATCCTGTGGATGCGATGGAATTCATTATGGATAAGATTCGCAAAACGGAGACGAATCAGGCATTTTTAGATTCTATGAATCAGTAGAGCTTGAAGAAGATATTCGATAAGAAAAACAAATCAAAAGCAATAATTTTACTTGAATTTAGAAAATGGCCGTTTATAATCGCTCCCTGCAAAAAGCGCTTGCGAAAATATAACGGCCGCATTTTTTAGGAGGATCAGCGTAACACATGAAAGAAAACATTCATCCGGAATACAAAAAAACCACGATCAGTTGCGTGTGTGGGAATGTTATTGAAACCCGCTCAACCAAACAGGACATCAAAGTGGAAATTTGTTCCCATTGTCATCCGTTTATGACAGGAAAGCAAAAGATTGTTGATACAGCGGGTCGGGTAGAAAGATTCAAAAAGAAATATTCGAATAATAAAGAAAAATAACTCCCACAGGTGTTCCAAAACCTTTACAATCATACTTGATGGTCTCGTAAAAAGGCGGAGATGTCACCCTGAGCTTGTCGAAGGGTGAACATAAATAATTGATATTACGTCATGGTTCGACAGAGCCTGTCCTGAGCCAGCCGAAGGGCTCACCATGACAAAACCCGCGAATTTTGACTTTTTACGATTTTGTCATACTTTAATAATATCGGAAATCCCGCAGAGAAAAAGCTCCTCCGGGAAGTGGGGTTTTTTATGCTGATGAGGATGAGCGTACACATTCCCTTTTATATGGCCACTGTCTTTAAATGCGATCGATTGTGGAGCTGATTTGCGCAATATTTTCCCTTATTCGCTTCACTTCATTTTATGGTTAAAGGGATTTATGTGATAGATGGAAACCATGCTTGAAAAACTTAAAGACATAGATTATCGATACAGCGAACTGGAACAGCTCTTGAGCGATCCGGCTGTGGTGAACAAACCTAACCTTTACCAGAAATATGCCAAGGAGCATGCCGATCTGCGTGAACTGATCGAGATATACAGAACATATCAAAAAGCAGAAGCCTGTATTGCACAGGACCAGGAATTACTGAAGGAAAATGACGAAGAATTACGAGAAATAGCAAAAGAAGAGATATCCCTTCTCCGAAGGCAATTAAGCGATCTGGAAGAAAGATTGAAGGTGCTGCTCCTTCCAAAAGACCCCAATGACGAAAGAAACGTCTTTCTTGAAATAAGGGCCGGCACGGGAGGCGACGAAGCAGGCCTGTTTGCAGGAGACCTATTCCGCATGTATGCCCGTTATGCAGAAACACGCGGATGGAAAGTGGATGTTGTCAGCAGTAATCCTGCCGGAGGCATGGGTGGGTTTAAAGAAATTATCGCTTTAATTGAAGGCAAAGGCGCTTATAGCAAACTGAAATATGAAAGCGGTGTTCATCGAGTGCAAAGGGTTCCTGTCACGGAGGCCCAAGGACGGGTTCACACATCTGCGGTTACCGTAGCTATCCTGCCGGAAGCCGAAGAGGTCGAGGTTCAAATCGATCCCAACGATTTGAGAATTGACGTGTATCATTCCAGCGGTCACGGCGGGCAGAGCGTCAACACCACCGATTCCGCTGTAAGAATCACCCACCTGCCAACCGGCTTGGTTGTCACCTGTCAGGATGAAAAATCACAGTTAAAGAACAAGACAAAGGCATTAAAGGTCCTCCGGGCGCGCCTCCTTGATATGATGGTGGCAAAACAGAGCGCGGAAATCTCCGAAGCAAGGAAAAGTCAGGTTGGAACAGGAGACAGAAGCGAACGAATCAGAACCTACAACTTCCCCCAGGGCAGAGTGACGGACCATCGTATTGGCTTGACCATTTACAACCTTGAAAGATTTATCGATGGGGACATCGAGGAGGTCATTGATGCCCTTATCACCCATTACCACACAGAAGCCCTAAAGCAATCCACAACTTCCATCGCTCAATAGAGACTGGAAAGAGATTAATTGCATGAATATTCAAGGTATTTTACAAAAAACCGCGATGGCTTTTAAGCGGTGTGGGATTCCTTCCGCCAGATTAGACGCGGAAGTATTACTGTCCTGTTGTTTGAAAACCCAGCGATTGACTCTATACAAATATCCCGGCAGAATACTTACAGATGATGAGCTCTGCCGATTCCAGAAGCTGGCCGAGCGGCGAAGAAAAGGCGAACCGGTAGCCTATATCATTGGACAGAAAGAATTCTGGTCTCTTTGTCTCAAGGTTGACGAACACGTTCTTATCCCTAGGCCGGAAACAGAATGCCTGGTGGAAGAAGTTCTGAATACCTTTGCCGCAAGCTTCCGACATAATCTCAGAATCCTCGACGTGGGCACGGGAAGCGGGGCTATCAGTATCGCCCTGGCCTCGGAGATAAAAGATGTCCGCATTGAAGCCACGGACATCTCTGCGGCAGCGCTGGCGATCGCAAGAGAAAACGCGGGGAATAACGGTGTTCACGAATCCATTGTTTTCCATTGCGGAAACATGTTTGAACCAGTATCCGGCAAGTTCGACGCCATCGTTTCCAACCCCCCCTATATTTCCGACGAAGAATTTACACATCTTTCCGACGGGGTAAGACTATATGAGCCTAAAGAAGCGCTTATGGCCGGCCCTCGGGGAACGAAATATTTCTCCATCCTCATTCACGAAGGGGCCCCTTTCCTGAAAGAGGACGGCTGGCTTTTTATGGAAATAGGCGCTGCTCAAAGAAAAAATATTGAAGCCATGCTGATAGAGTCCGATTTATACGACTCTATCTCCTTTAAGAGAGATTACGCCGGAATCGATCGAATCGCCAAAGCGAGGAGAAAAACAACGCATGGATAGAATCATCATCTACGGTGGAGAGAAGCTGCAGGGAGAAGTTTTCATTAGCGGCGCCAAGAACGCCGCGCTTCCGATCATGTTATCTTCCCTGTTAACCGAAGGCTGGAACACATTTCACAATGTTCCTGATCTCATGGATATTAAAACCACCCAGAAACTCCTGCGAAGCTTGGGGGTAGAAATTGAAGGTGTCTCGCCCATGCGTATCAACGCGAGAGGTCTTAACAATTGTGAAGCGTCCTACGAGTTGGTCAAGACCATGAGAGCCTCCATTTTAGTCCTTGGTCCCCTGGTGGCAAGGATGGGGATGGCCAGGGTTTCTCTGCCGGGCGGATGCGCCATCGGAGCCAGGCCTGTCAACCTGCACATCAAGGCCCTGGAAGACCTCGGGGCGAAGGTGTCTTTAAAAGACGGCTATGTAGAAGCAAAAGCCAAAAGATTGAAGGGAAAGACTATTTACTTCGATATACCTACCGTAACGGGAACGGAAAATATCATGATGGCGGCAGCGCTGGCTAAGGGAACTACCCAACTAAAAAACACGGCGAAAGAACCAGAGATTGTTAACCTCGCTGAAGTTCTAACTGCCATGGGCGCCAAAATTCAGGGGGCAGGAACGGATACGATTGTCATCGAAGGGGTGGATCGACTGAACCCTGTCGAAGCGGATGTCATACCGGACAGAATAGAGGCCGGCACCTACATGATCGCCGCGGGAATGACAGGAGGAAACATTCTTATCAAGGGCGCTAATCCTTATCACCTGGAATCTTTAATTACCAAGCTAAGGGATACAGGCATGGAAATCAGCATAACTTCTGAAGGAATTAGAGTTATCGGCAACAAAACCATAAACAGCGTGGATATCAAAACGCTTCCCTATCCGGGCTTTCCTACGGATCTGCAAGCTCAGATGATGGCCTTCATGACGATTGGCCGAGGATTGAGCGTCATTACGGAAACGGTTTTCGAAAATCGTTTTATGCACGCAGGCGAGTTAATGCGCATGGGAGCAGACATCCGCATCCAGGGAAACAGCGCCGTGGTCAGAGGCGTTCCAACACTCAAAGGCGCACAGGTTATGGCCACCGATCTTCGCGCTTCAGCATCACTTATTTTAGCAGGGCTTGCTGCGGAAGGAAAAACGGAACTTTCAAGAGTCTATCATATCGATCGTGGTTATCAGGAAATCGAGAAGAAACTTTCGGCTCTCGGAGCCGATATAAAAAGGGCGCCGGCAAAATGAAAGTCATACAAACAGAAGATCCTTCATTCGAAGCAATATTTTCTCATATCCGGCAACGAGGGAAAATATTTGATGAAAAACTCCAAACGGATGTCAAACGAATTGTGGATGATGTCGCTCGGAAAGGAGACGAGTCCCTGTTTGAATATACGAAAAAATTTGACGGCCATTCCATAAACAGGGAAACCGTAATGGTTTCCCCAAAAGAGCTGGATGCGCTTTCCACGCAGGTCCGCAAAGAAGACCTGGACATTTTAAAATTGGCAGCCGAGCGTATTGAAATATATCATCGCAAACAGCGCATCGAAAGCTGGTATATCTCAGATGAAAAAGGAATCAAGGTAGGGCAGCGCGTGGTCCCCATGGAACGCGTCGGAATTTATGCCCCCGGTGGCCTTGCCGCTTATCCTTCAACGGTGTTGATGGCAGCGATCCCGGCCAAGATTGCAGGGGTTAAGGAAATCGTTTTGGCATCACCCGCCAAAAATGGACAGGTTCACCCCCTAATTGCAGCAGCAGCAAGACTATGCAATATAAAGAAAATCTTCAAGGTGGGAGGAGCTCAAGCGATCGCTGCTCTTGCTTACGGAACCGCCTCCATTCCTCGGGTGGATATCATTGTGGGGCCGGGAAACGCTTATGTGGCCGCAGCGAAAAAAATGGTCTTCGGTCAGGTGGCTATAGATATGATCGCAGGCCCCAGTGAGGTGTTGGTCATTTCTGATGGAACGCCTGACGCTTCCCTTGCCGCCGCGGATTTGCTGTCCCAGGCGGAACATGATGAAGTCGCCAGCGCTATCCTTTTGACTCCGGATAAACCGTTTGCCCAGGAAGTATCGGCTTGCGTGGACGAACAGCTGCAAAAGTTGCCTAAAAAGATCATTGCCATGCATTCTTTATCAGATTACGGGGCAATCATTATTACAAAAGATATGGATGAAGCCGTCAGCATCGCCAATCGCTTTGCGCCGGAGCATCTAGAACTCATGGTTGCCAATCCCCAAAAAGTTCTCAAAAAAATCAAGCACGCGGGAGCGGTATTCCTTGGCCACTCTACTCCGGAAGCTCTTGGCGATTACATAGGCGGGCCGAATCACATCCTCCCCACAGGAGGAACAGCCCGATTTGCTTCCCCTTTAGGAGTATACGATTTTTTAAAAAGGACGAGTATTCTGTCCTTTTCCAATAGGGCCCTTCAGAAATATGGTCATTCGGCAGCCCGGTTTGCGGAAATGGAAGGGCTCACTGCTCACAGCAGCTCCATCACCATAAGGATGAATCGAAAAAAATCTTGACAAAATGTTAATGCTGACTAAGATGGCCCACATCTGGGTAGGTGTTTTTTCCCGGGCGGGCGTAATTCAGCGGTAGAATGTCAGCTTCCCAAGCTGGACGTCGTGGGTTCGAGTCCCATCGCCCGCTCCATTGGTTCATCTGTGCCACCTCACTTTTTTCTTGCAATATACATTCAAATATACTAAAATTATCCAAGATGTTTTGGGATTTTAACGAGTGGGCTGAAGCCCACTTTTTTTATTCCCATAGCAATTTGATGAATTTTCAGTTTTTGGGGCAGTGATGACTCATACCACCTACGAAACATATAAAGAAAGAATATGGCAACTGGGAAAACCTTTGGCGGAATCGGAGGGCATGGAACTCATCTACGTGGAATGCATAAAGATGAAGTTTCGGTGGATTGTCAGGCTATACATTGATAAAGAAGGAGGAATCACCCTCGATGACTGTTCGACGATCAGTAACCAAATAGGAGATGTCCTTGATGTCCATGATATTCCGCCTGGTCCCTATACGTTGGAGGTCTCATCGCCAGGATTGGACCGGCCGCTTTTCCGGGATGAAGATTTTAAAAGATACCGCGGTCAGACTGTACATATTAAACTTTGTGAAAAGATTCATGGAATAAGAAATTTCCATGGTAAATTGCTCGATATCTCTGATGAAAGCGACCAGAAGGTATTGACCATCGAAATGGCAGGAAATATTTATCATCTCCCAAAGGAGAAACTGCTTAAGGCGCATCTTGTTCATGAGACATCGCAATAATAAAAAGCTACAAAGGGTTAACAGGACAACGAATATTGGTCTTTTGGCGTTATTTCATGATATCGAATGAAGATGGAGGATATTTAAATGTTTTCAGAACTTAAACGCCTGATTGAACAGATGGGTAAAGATAGAGGCATCGACAAGAACGTCATCATAGGGGCCCTAGAAGACGCAATGTTAACCGCCGCGAGAAAAAAATTGGGCGCACGCGTAGAAATCGAAGCTCATTATAATGAAGAATTGGGTGAAATTGAGGTCTTTCAGTTCAAGACAGTCGTTGATAAGGTTGTCGATTCGGAAACTCAGGTCTCATTAAGAGAGGCAAAAAGGGACCTCGACGAAGAAGCTCAACTTGGAGACGAGCTCGGCATAAAGGTAGAAACCAGCACTTTCGGGAGAATAGCCGTGCAAATGGCTAAACAAATCATCATCCAGCGGGTAAAAGACGCGGAGCGCGATCTTGTCTATGAAGAATACAAAGACAAAAAAGGTGAACTGGTTAATGGTTTTGTCCAAAGATTTGAAGGAGGAGCCATTATCGTTAACCTTGGCCGAGCAGAAGGCATTATACCTCCTTCAGAGCAGATATACAGGGAAAACTACAAAAGAGGCGACAGAGTCCGGGCCTATCTATTTGAAGTCAAAAATAATACGAAGGGTCCGCAACTCATTCTCTCCCGAACACATCCATTATTTCTTAAAGCCCTCTTCGAAATGGAAGTCCCTGAAATTGCCGAAGGAATTATCGAAATAATCAGCATCTCGAGAGAGCCTGGCAAGAGAGCCAAGATCGCCGTCAAAACCAAAGACAAGGATGTAGACCCCGTTGGCGCCTGTGTGGGCATGAGGGGAACTCGCGTCCAGAGCGTTGTTCATGAACTGTGGGGAGAAAATATTGATATAATACCTGCTTTTGACGATCAGGCCAAATATGTTTGCGCCGCTTTATCTCCCGCAAAAGCAAGCAGAGTTTTCGTTGATGATGCTCACCATTCCATGAGTGTTATTGTCCCTGATGATCAACTCTCGCTCGCCATCGGCAAAGGTGGACAGAATGTGAGATTAGCAGTGAAACTAACGGGATGGAAACTTGATGTCAAAAGCGAATCTATGGCTGCTAAGCAGGAAGAAGAAGGTTATAATGCCCTTATGAAAATTCCGGGAATTGGAGAGGCGACGGCAGAACGTCTTTTCAATGGAGGAATAAAAAGCATTACGACCATTGCAACGGCCGATCCTGAAATGCTGGCATCTATTCCCGGTGTGGGAGAGAAAAGCGCCTCTCTCTGGATTGAAGCGGCAGGCAAACTTATTGAGCAGGAAATGGGGGGGAAAAAAAGCATTTGAGTTTTCCAGAAAACACGATTCTCACCGTGCAATAACCAATCAAGAGGTTTAGATATGTCTAAGAAAAGAGTTTACGAATTAGCAAAAGAGATGGGAATCGAAAACAAAGAATTGATTTCCCATTTGGAGAAACTCGGGATTGCCGTGAAGTCCCATTCCAGTACGCTCGAGGATAGCGATGTGCAACGGATACAACAAGAGTTGTTCTCCTCTGAACCACGCAAAACTGTTGAAGAAAGAATAAAGCCCACCGTTATCAGACGTCGGATCGTTCGTCAACCATTCAAAGAAGAAATAATAGAAGTTGTTGCAGAAAAAACAGAGACAGCGCTACCGGAAGTCCCCGAACGGAAGGTTAAACGAGAAGAGAGCGTTTCTCAAGAAATTACGCAAGAGGTTCTTAAGGAAGAACCAGTCGCTTCTCAACGTCCAGAAGAAAGACAATACTTAAAGATAGAAACAGAAGAGGAAAAGAAAGAGGCGCCGCATGCGGTTCCGCCGCCGGCAAGAAAAACCGCTAAAGAAGAGATGCCATCCGCACCGAAGTTCATCCCCAAGAAGGAAGAAGCGCCTCTTGTCGATCGAAAACAAGGACAACAGATTCCAGAAATTAAAGAGGTTAAAAAAGAACTTCCACAAAAGCCGGAATCATCTATAATCAAGAAAATTGAGCCGCCGAGGATGGGAGTGGAAGAAAAACCGAAGCTTGAAGAAGCCGATAAATTCAAGAAGAAGGGCAATTTACCTGTCGAAGTTATGATGGAGGAACAGGCGCCCCGGAAAAAACCCTTCATCAAGAAAATTCTCGACAAAAAAGAAAGCCGGTTTATCGAAACAGCAGAAGAGGGAGAGAGGCTGAGCAGGTGGAGGAGCGAAAAGAAAACCGCCTTAAAAATGAAAAAAACCTTAATTACCATTCCAAAAGCTATTAAAAGACGGATTAAGGTAGGAGAAGCCATTACCATTGCGGAACTGGCTAAAAAAATGGCGATCAAAGCAAACGAAGTAATCACCAAGTTAATCGGTTTGGGATTGATGGTGAATATTAATCAATCCATTGATTTCGACACGGCTACGCTTATTGCATCCGATTTTGGCTACCAGGTTGAATTTGCAGGGCTTGAATATGATGAAGCCATCCCCAAAATCGACTCCTCCACCCAAAAATTGCAGTCTCGGGCGCCCGTGGTAACCATTATGGGGCACGTGGACCACGGAAAGACCTCTCTTTTAGATGCAATAAGGCAGACCAATGTCATTGAAGGTGAGGCCGGTGGCATAACTCAGGCTATCGGAGCATATCATGTTCATATCAAAGATCGTGACATTGTTTTCCTTGATACGCCCGGTCACGAGGCATTTACCGCCATGAGAGCCAGAGGCGCTAAAGTGACGGATATCGTTGTTCTTGTTGTTGCCGCCGATGACGGGGTCATGGGCCAAACCGTTGAAGCTATCAACCACGCCCGGGTGGCAGGTGTGCCTATAATTGTTGCGATTAACAAGATTGATAAGCCAGGCGCCGATCCCGGTAGAATAAAGCAATCATTGACGGAGTATAATCTCGTTCCAGAAGAGTGGGGTGGAGAGACTATATTTTGCGAAGTATCAGCAAAAAAGAAACTGGGTATCGAAAGTCTCCTTGAGATGATCCTTCTGCAGGCTGACATGATGGAATTGAAAGCAGATCACAACCAACCGGCGCAAGGCGTAATAATAGAAGCCAAGCTGGATCGTGGGCGAGGGCCTGTAGCAACGGTTCTAATCCAGGAAGGAACTTTAAGAGAAGGAGACACCTTTGTTTCCAAAACAGAATTCGGGCGTGTCCGTGCCTTAATAAACGATCAAGGCGCTCGTATCAAAGACGCCGGACCCTCCATGCCCGTTGAAGTGATTGGTTTTTCCGGGGTTCCCCAAGTAGGAAGTCAATTCATCTGCGTTGAAGATGAGAAAAAAGCTAAAAGTATCGGTGAATACTGGATTAGGAAAGAAAGAGAGAGAGAGTTTTCCGCATTCTCAAAAATTACATTGGAACAGTTGTACCAAAAGATCAAAGAGGGATTTAAAGATTTTAACGTTATCATCAAGGGGGATGTACAGGGATCCATTGAGGCCCTCACGGAAGCTCTGAGCAAACTCAGCACGCCGGATGTCAAATTGAAAATAATCCATAGCTCGACAGGCGCTATTAGTGAGACAGACGTTATGCTTGCATCGGCATCCAACGCTATTATTATCGGATTTAACGTCCGGCCGGATAGTCGTGTCATGGAAGTAGCAGAAAAAGAAGGCGTCGAAATTAAATTGTACGATGTGATTTATAATGTTATCAGTGACATAAAAGCCGCCATGGAAGGTTTGCTCGAACCCGTTTTCATTGAAGTGGTTCAAGGCCGCGCTGAAGTTCGCGATTTGTTCAAAATTCCCAAGGTAGGCACTATTGCCGGTTGTTACATAATGGATGGGAAGATCGCCAGAAATGCCAATCTAAAGTTGGTCCGGGATGGAATCGTCATTTATGACGGAAAGATATCATCACTGAAACGATTCAAGGACGACATCAAAGAGGTGAATGCCGGATTCGAGTGTGGTATTGGCATAGAAAACTTTAATGATCTTCGCGTGGGAGATGTTATGGAAGCTTATCTCAGAGAAAAAGAAAGCAAAAAATTACCATGAATCGCAGGTGTGGCTCTTTCGAAGGATATACGCGCTTTCCTTCTTGAGGAAGGGGTTCTTAATTCGCCCAAATATATTATTCTTTGATGGTCTCGTAAAAAGGCGGAGATGTCACCCTGAGCTGTTTGTCCTGAGTTTACCGAAGGTTCGAAGGGTGAACATAAATAATTGATATTACGTCATGGTTCGACAGAGCCTGTCCTGAGCCAGCCGAAGGGCTCACCATGACAAAACCCGCGAATTTTGACTTTTTACGATTTTGTCATTCTTTCGTTTATGATTGTCGGATCAGGTATAATAGAATTATTGATTCCGGAGAGTCGGTCATTGAAAGAGAAACGGGGAATACTTCTAAAATTGCTGAAGCGAACCCAAAACGAATTCAACGTCTCCATCGCCGAGATCGGGGATAATGATTACTTAAGAAGAGCAAAGATTGGCTTCAGCGCCGTTGGAAACGACAAACGTTACATTCAGGGAAAAGTCGACAAAATGATACGGTTCATTGAAGGACTAAACCTTGTAGAAATTATTAACACAAAAATTGAAGTAACCCATCTTTCCGATGAAATGATCGGCAACTTCGAATACCTGGAAAAAAAATATGACAAATTTTAAGAGGGCGGATCGGGTTGCTGATCTCATACGGGCCGAAATTTCCGATCTCTTATTAAAAGAGGTAAGGGATCCCCGTATAGGCCCTGTCACAATTACCGGCGCCGAGATTACAAATGACCTGAGAATAGCAAAGATTTTCTTTGTCAAGTTGGGTAAGGACACTTGCACCAGTGAAACGCAAGCAGGACTGCAAAGCGCAACGACTTTTCTTAAAAGAAAACTTGGTCAAAGATTGAAGCTGCGTTATATGCCGGATATCAGGTTTATCGTGGATCCATCCTTTGAATACGGAAGTCGTATCGATCGATTGATCGCCGAAATACATCGATCAGAGGAAGAGAATGTTTCAGAAGATCATTGATGCCATTTACCGCTGCAATACTTTTCTTATTACATCCCATGAAAGGCTTGACGGTGATGCGCTCGGATCGGAGCTGGCATTGTTCCATACCCTTCATCAGATAGGGAAAAAAGCCGTAATTTTTAACCAAGACCAGACTCCAGAAAACTATCGTTTTCTTCCCGGCGCCGATCAGATTTATAATAAGATTAAAAATGTCGAGGAATTTGACGCTGTTTTTATTCTGGATTGCAGCGAACTGGAAAGGGTTGGAAGAGAAGCCGCCCGCATAGGAACCATAAAAAACATGATCAATATAGACCACCATATTTCAAATAGAGGTTTTTGTAAAATTACCTTGATTGACCCGCAGGCAAGCTCAAGCGGCGAGTTAATTTATCGCCTTTTCAAGAAGATGAACATCGCTATTTCAAAAGATACAGCCACCAATCTGTACTCAGCCATTCTTACGGATACGGGGGGGTTCCGCTATGGAAACACCCGCAAGGATACTCTGCTTGCCGCAGGAAACCTGGTGGAGTATGGCGCTGACCCACAGTATATTGCCGAAAACATTTATGAAAATACCTCTCCCTCCAAACTGAGTCTGTTAACAAAAGCGCTTAAAACATTAACCTTCGATTGCAACGGGAAAGTCGCCTCCCTTGTCGTTTTGCTGAGGGATATTGAATCGGCGGGGGCACTGCCGGAATACACGGAAGGGTTAGTAGATATACCCAGAACTGTTAAGGGTGTAAAAATTTCGGTCCTTTATTCCGAATTATCCGATGATTCTTTCAAAATCAGCCTTCGCTCAAAAGGCAATGTCAATGTGGAACGTGTCGCGCGAATTCTTGGCGGGGGGGGACATATCAACGCCTCTGCCTGTAAATTGAGGGGTGATATAAAAACTGTCAAGCAGCAGGTAATGGAAACCATAAAAAGTTTTGACTTTTAGCAAAAAAAAGAGCCTTTCGCTCCAGAAGATGAATGGAATTATTGTAATTGATAAGCCAGTGGGGAAAACATCTCACTATGTCGTGACGCAAGTCAAGAAACTCTTGAATGTAAAAAAAGCGGGACATACCGGAACGCTAGATCCTCTGGCCACAGGCGTCCTCCCCGTCTGCCTCGGCGAGGCGACAAAGCTTGTGCAGTTCTTGGCATCAGACGATAAGGACTATAAAGCAACTATGTTGTTAGGCGTAAAAACTGATACCTTCGATATCGAGGGCAGGATTATCAGTCAGGGCGAACCAAATCTCGATAAAGAAGCCATAGAAAAGGCGTTAAAAAATTTAATAGGGAAAATCCAACAGACGCCACCGCGATATTCGGGGATCAAGTTCCAGGGAAAACCATTTTATAAATGGGCAAGAAAAGGATTTGCCATGGAACCCATGCCAAGGATAGTAGAAATTTATAATATAACCATGGAACAGATTTCCCTGCCGTACGTAACATTTAGAATTTCTTGTTCCAAGGGCACTTATATAAGGTCTATCTGCTCTGATATTGGCGAGGTCCTGGGATGCGGGGGATGCCTCGCCGAATTGAGGAGAACAAAGAGCGGTCTTTTTCCGGAAGAGAAGGCGTTATCCCTTGAAAACGCTCAAAAAGAGAAAAATCATAAGTTGCTTGAAAAATGGATTATATCAATGGTTGATATCCTTCCAAATGTTCCCGCCATTGAGATAGAACCATTGTTGGCAGAAAAAATAAGGGAAGGATGCCAACCGACTGTAGATATTATCAAAAACCACTATGTCCCTTCTTTTGCGGCCGGAGGTATGGTAAGGTTTATTTCCTATAATACCCAGCTTATTGCCATTGGCAAAGCGCTCTATGATTCAGATGATATAACAAATGCAACTGATGGCAAAAGGCAGGCGATAAAAATATCGAGGGTATTCAACAGCGGTCAATAATGTTAGCTCATGGAAAAATAAAAGGTAGACAAAGTCCATTAATAAAAATTACTTAAACCAAAAGGGAGGATGTAAAGCGGTGTTAGATTCCGAAAAAAGAGCAGAAATTATCAACAATTATAAGTTACACGAAAAAGACACGGGCTCCCCGGAAGTCCAGATTGCGCTTTTGAGCGCTCGCATAGAATACTTGACAGAGCATTTCAAATCCCATAAAAAGGACCATCATTCCCGCAGAGGCCTTTTAAAACTGGTGGGCCAGAGAAGAAGTCTTCTAGACTATTTGAAGAGCAAGGACATAGAAAGATACAGAGAGGTAATTCGGCGTTTGGGCTTAAGAAAGTAAGTCTTCGAATAAAGTGGGCGGCGATCAAAATCGTTTTGATTCTCACATTAATTAGAACCACGCGAATTGCTGCATTTTGCACAAAAACAGAGTGAATAATATGGAGAGAAAATAGATGAGTAAATTATTCAGTACGAATTTTGCTGGAAGAAATATTTCCGTAAATGTCCAGTATATGGCGGGGCAAGCTGACGGTGCGGCGCTTGTGACCTATGGAGATACGGTTGTTCTTGTAACCGTGGTATCTTTGAAAAGCGCAAAAGAAGGGCTTGATTTTTTACCCCTTACAGTGGACTATCAAGAAATGACCTTTGCCGCCGGTAAAATTCCAGGCGGTTTTTTTAAGAGGGAAGGGCGACCCAATGAGCGTGAAATCTTAACTTCCCGCCTCATTGACAGATCCATCCGCCCTCTCATTCCTAAAGGTTTCCACTATGAAACCCAAATTGTGGCGACGGTTCTTTCCGTGGATGACGAGCATGATTCCGACGTTGTAGCCATGCTCGGAGCATCAGCTGCTTTAGAACTTTCGGACATTCCCTTTAAGGGACCCATCGCCGGTGTCAGGGTAGGCAGGGTAAATGGAAATTTTGTCTGCAACCCATGCTCTGAGCTCCAGGAAAAAAGCGATCTCAATCTCTTTTTAACCGGTCGAAAAGCGCTTCCGGAAGCGAACGGAAGGCCGTTTGATATAAACCTTGTTATGCTGGAAGGTGAGGCCAAGGAAGTCGATGAGGACATAATTATTGACGCCATAAAATTCGGTTTGGACTGTCTGTATCCTGTCATTGAGCTTCAGGATATCATGCGTGAAGCCATCGGCAAAGAAAAGAGGAAGATCAATGATGTCGTCATTGATGAAAGGCTGCTTACAAAAGTTAAGGCCGCCGCCGTTGATGGCTTGCAAGAAGCTTACTTAACACCACAAAAATTGGAACGATATGCAAAACTTGATCAGCTTAGAGAATCTGTAATCAAAGAGACCGCTGCGGAGGATAGCGGGCTTTGCTCCTCGGTAGCCGCCATTTTTGCGGAATTGGAACGTCAGATTTTAAGAGAAATGATCATAAGCAAAAAAAGAAGAATCGATGGGAGAGGTTATACGGATATCCGACCCATCAGTTGTGAGGCAAGTATCCTACCCCGGGCGCACGGTTCAGCGCTTTTCAACAGGGGAGAAACTCAAGCGCTTGCCGCCTTGACGCTAGGCACGTCTTCTGACGAACAGCGTATGGATTATATTGGCGGTGAAGAGCTTCGTTCCTTCATCCTGCATTATAATTTTCCGCCTTATTCTGTGGGGGAAGCGAGACCACTTAGGAGTCCGGGAAGAAGAGAGATCGGGCATGGAAACCTGGCAAGAAAGGCCCTGCTCCCCATTCTGCCGTCACAGGAAAAATTTCCTTATACCATTAGAATCGTTTCCGAAATTCTCTCTTCTAACGGTTCTTCTTCAATGGCTACGGTATGTGCCGGCAGCCTATCCTTGATGGATGCGGGGGTGCCGATACAAAATGTCGTTGCCGGCATCGCCATGGGTTTATTGAAAGAAAAAGATGAGGTTGTCATCCTCTCTGATATTCTTGGTGACGAAGACCACGCGGGAGACATGGATTTCAAGGTATGCGGGACAAAAAAAGGAATAACGGCCATGCAAATGGACATCAAAATTGATGGCCTGACGGAAGACATTTTAAGAAGAGCCCTTTATCAGGCGCGTGATGGACGAATTTTCATCATAGAAAAAGTTCGGGAAATCCTTCCGGAACCAAGGCAGGATATTTCCATCTATGCGCCCCGGATTACGACAATTAAGGTCAAACCGGATAAGGTGAGAGACGTGATCGGCGCCGGCGGGAAAAACATTCGGCAGATCGTCTCTGAAACAGGAGTAACCATAGATGTCGAAGATGACGGAACCGTCACCATCGCTTCCAGCGACAAAGAGGCGGCAGCAAGAGCCGTAGCCATGGTTAAGTGGTTGACGGAAGAAGCTGAGATAGGGAAAATTTATCAGGGCACGGTGAAAAAGGTCGTTGACTTCGGCGCTTTTGTAGAAATACTGCCCGGCACCGAAGGTCTTGTGCATATATCACAGCTTGCAAAAGGAAGAATCAACAAGGTAACGGATGTCGTTAAGGAAGGCGATGAAATTACCGTAAAGGTTCTCGAAATTGACAAGCAGGGGAAAATCCGCCTGAGCAGGAAGGAAGCGTTAGGATTTGATGTTCAATAAAACCGTTCTCGATAACGGTATTCAGGTCATTTCCGAAGAAATTAACCATGTGAGGTCCGTATCCATAGGAATTTGGGTACGATGCGGTTCACGTTACGAAGACGATACAAGCCATGGGATGGCTCATTTTATCGAACACATGCTTTTTAAAGGAACGAAAAGCAGATCGGCTTTTGATATTGCGCGGACGATTGACTCCGTAGGCGGCGTAATGAACGCTTTTACAGGAAAAGAATTCACATCTTTCTATGTAAAAATCCCTGATTATCATCTCCAACTGGCGCTTGATCTTCTTGCCGATATTTTTATGAACTCCCGTTTTGATGGAAGAGAAATTGCGAAGGAAAAGTCGGTAGTCATTCAGGAAATCAATATGCTGGAGGATACCCCGGACGATTACATTCACGATTTTTTTGAAGCCTTATTCTGGAACGGCCACGCTCTTGGTTTTCCCATTTTAGGCACAAGAGAACAGGTCAAGGCTTTTCAAAAACAAAAGTTGCTTCGTTTCTTTGAAAGTAATTACAAAAAAAGCTTGGTGCTGGCTGCCGCCGGCAGATTAAAACATCACACTCTAGTAGATTTGGTCAGCCGCGCTTTTGGCCCGTTGCGCAGCGAGCTTTCGAAAGTCGAAGCCATCCCACCGACAGTATCATCAAAAGTTGCCGTGATTGAAAAAGACCTCGAGCAGGTTCATATAGTTATAGGGTGCCTGGCTCCATCCGCAGTCAGCAATCAACGTTATGCCTCCCTCCTGTTGAATGCCATTATTGGCGGCGCGAGCAGTTCGAGATTCTTTCAGGAAATAAGAGAAAAGAAGGGATTGGCTTACGTTATTCAATCCTACCTCGTACCTTATATGGACGTGGGGATGTTCGGCGCCTATGTGGGAACACACAAAAACAAGGCGCAGGAAGTCCTTTGCTCAATTTTTGAGATTATGAAAGAATTACGTGAAAAACCGCCGGCAGAAGAAGAACTCCATACTGCAAAGGAATTGGTCAAAGGCAACTTTCTTTTGGGCATGGAAAATACGGATAACCGGATGACCAAATTGGCAAAAAGCGAAATATGCTTCGGTCGCCAACTTTCTACGGAAGAAATCATCGCCGGCATAGAATCCGCAACGTCCGAAGAAATATGTTCGTTGGCCCGAACCATGTTCGTCCCCGAAATCATTTCTTTTGCCGCTATAGGTAAAATTTCAGAAAAAGATGTTAGTTTGCCCCTGTTTTAAAAATGATGAACTCGTAAAAAGTCGAATTTAATATAGGCTGTCATGCTGCGCTCGTCGAAGCATGATGTAGTAATATCTCCTTCTACAAGCTCAGGATGACAATTGGGACTTTTTACGAGTCCGTCAAAAATGTTTTTCTACAAATTCTTTTGACAAGAAAAAATGATAAAAGAACTTAAAATTTCCGTTAAAAGGCTTCCTGGTTATGATGACATTCCTCTTCCAATCTACATGAGCCAGAATGCAGTGGGAATGGATATTTTTGCCGCCGTGCAAGAAGATGTTACCATCTTGCCGGGAGAAAGAACAAAGATACCAACAGGAATCGCCGTAGCCCTTCCCATTGGTTATGAAGCGCAGATCAGACCCCGCAGCGGACTGGCCATCGACGAGGGGATAACTGTCCTCAACTCTCCGGGGACCATTGATGCGGACTATCGGGGCGAAATTGGCATTATCCTGATCAATCATGGAGAAACTCCCTTTGTGGTTAAGAAGGGTGAACGCATCGCGCAGATGGTCGTTCAGCGCGTATACAAAGTAAAATGGGTACAAAGCGAAATCTTGGACAAAACCTCGAGAGGTGCGGAAGGTTTCGGCCACACAAAATAAGCTTTCATGTAGAAGCCCTCTGATAAGGTGCTTTCGAAACAATAGGAGAATGATCATTTATGAAGAAGTGCAAAGTCAAAAAGTCTTATGCCGAGATTAACGAAAAAATCAAACAGGGCAAGGTGGTCGTTGTCACGGCGGAAGAAATGATTGACATTGTGGAAAAACATGGCGATGTTGAGGCGGCTCGAAGGGTTGATGTGGTAACCACCGGAACATTTAGTCCCATGTGTTCATCGGGCGCTTTCTTAAATTTCGGCCATACGTCCCCCAAAATAAAGGCAGCAAAAGTATGGCTCAATGATGTGCCTGCCTATGGGGGTCTTGCCGCCGTTGATTGCTACATTGGAGCCACAGGAGTGGCAGAAGAAGACCCTTTGAACAGCGTCTATCCCGGCGAATTCAATTACGGTGGAGGGCACGTCATCGAAGACCTCGTTGCAGGCAATCTTATCCGACTACGGATGGAAGGCTATGGAACAGATTGTTATCCGGCAAGAAAGCACGAAAAGAATATCACCATCCATGATCTGCGCGACGGCATTCTTTTCAACCCCAGAAACGCCTATCAAAACTATAGCTGCGCAGTCAACCTGTCGGATAGAACCATTTATACTTACATGGGAATGCTAAGGCCCCGCATGGGTAATGCCAACTATGCAACCTCCGGACAATTGAGCCCCCTGTTTAACGACCCCTTCTATAAGACTATCGGTATCGGAACCAGAATTTTCTTGGGGGGCGCCCAGGGCTTTGTGGCCTGGCAAGGAACCCAACATAACCCACATGTTCCCAGAACGAAAACCGGCCTACCGAAAGAAGGAGCGGGCACCATAGCTACGATTGGAAACCTCAAGGAAATGAGCCCCGAATGGATTGTGGGCGCCAGTATTCTTGGCTATGGTGTTTCCTTGTACGTGGGAATCGGCATCCCTATTCCTATCCTGAATGAAGAAATGGCGCGCTACACGGCGGTAAAGGATGAGGAGATAGTCACACAAATCTACGATTACAGTATGGACTACCCAAAAGGACAGCCTAAAAGCCTTGGCGAGGTCAGCTATAAAGAGCTCCGGAGCGGCGCCATCACCCTCAACGGCAAGAAAACAGCAACCGCCCCCCTGTCAAGTTACTTCAAAGCCAGGGTTATTGCCAACATTCTAAAAGAATGGATTGAACGGGCCGAATTTTTGTTGGGAGAACCACAGCAGTATCTTCCTGTATGATGCCGTAACGCTGGGAAATTTGACCTTTTCTATCTCTCAAAGTACTGCCCCAATGGAATATTTGGATAAACCGCCAAAAAATCTAATAATAATGAACATTTTCTATTGAAAATGAAAAAAAAATGGTGTAATGCACATTCATAACTATGACCGCTTTCCATAAAAGCAGTGTGGGTGCGTGTTCGCAATGGTGGGATATTTTACCTGAAGGATAGTTACACGACGGTGTAAGCGATGAAGTTAGGTAAATGCCTTATAGCTTTCGTTTTGTTTATAGGATTTTTTATTACTTTCGGGAAACGGGGTTTAATCGACAGCTATACAATGAAAGAACGCGTACATGCCTTGAGAGAATATAACCAGCAATTGGTTCTGCAAAATAACGCTCTCAAGGAAGATATTTTGCTTCTGAGAAACGATTTGCCGTATGTCGAAACAATAGCGCGAAATGAACTTGGCATGGTAAGAAAGGGAGATATTGTTTATAGGTTTTCTCGGTAATCGGCATGCGCAAAAAAAAGATATAATGATTTCCACATTTCAAACGGTGAGGCTATGTTTAATGTGATGGAGTTGTTTTCGGGCGGTAGGCAGCTTGTAGGATTGGATATCGGATCCCATTCATTAAAGCTGGCCGAAATACTGAAAACAAATGAAGGATATATACTGAATCAGTTCACCCAGATGCCCTTGGCAAGGGGGGTTATCACCGATGGCATTCTCACCGAAAAAGAAAAGCTAACCCAAACGATCAAGAAACTCTTCGGAAGCGCTAACCTCAAGAGAAAAGGTATTGTGACGTCCCTTTCCGGCCATTCCGTGATTGTGAAAAAAGTAACCATGCCCGTTACGGATAAAGAAACGTTACGAGAATTAATCCATGACGAGGCGGGGAAATATCTTCCTTTTGATAGTATGCAAGACGTTAATTTTGATTTTCAAATTCTCGGTGAAAATGCCTTCAATGCTAAGCAAACCGATATTCTTATTGTCGCTGCAAAAAAAGAAACAGTCGATAGTTTTGCGGATGCCATTAAAAATGCCGGGCTGCCCGTGGAAATCATGGATGTTGATTCGTTCGCCCTTGAAACCATGTACGAAGAGAATTATGATTTTGAGGAGAGTGACGTAGATGCCATAATTAACATCGGAGCAAGCATTACAAACATAAATGTCGTAAAGAATGGAACCTCCATTTTTACAAGGGATTTCTCGTTAGGAGGCGATGCCGTTACAGAAGCTCTTCAAAAGCAAAAAGGAATTACCTTCGAAGAGGCAGAAAAAATAAAAATAGAGACCAGTACGAATGAAGGAAGCAATGAACTCAATCGTAGCCTGATTACATACGCTGAACCCATTTGTTCCGAAATTGAAAGATCTATTGACTATTTTAGATCCATTTCAGGAGGCGAAAATATCAGGAAAATCTTGCTTGCCGGCGGAGGCGCAAAAACTCCCGGTCTGGCGGATACCATCTCCCACAGGCTTAATATTGAAACAGAGATCGTAAACCCTTTTAAACTCATAGAGATCAACGAAAAAACTATAGATACAACCTATATGACAGAAATTGGGCCCATCGCCGCTGTTGCTGTGGGGCTAGCCTTAAGAAAAATAGGTGATCAATGATCAGAATCAATCTACTGCCATATCGGGAAAAGGCAAGAAAGGCGAATTTAGCCCGCCAAATTATAATCATCGCGTCCTCTTTTATCATTTTCCTTCTCTGTCTAGTATTTATTCACGCCTATATCAGTATTACTAACAACCAGTTGGAAAAAGAAATTGCCATCGAAGAAGGTAAGCTTGCCATTTTGACAAAAAAAGTAGGAGAGGTTGCAGAATTCAAGAAAATTAAATCAGCCCTCGAAGAAAAACTTGCCGTTATCGATACCCTTGAAAGGAACCGGCTTGATACCGAACGGAAAATGAACGAAATGGCAGTGCTTGTTCCTGTAAAGGATCTCTGGCTTGAAAGAATCTCAGAAACAGGAAACAAGCTCCAAATTGAAGGTGTCGCCAGGAATAACATTGCCGTTGCTCGTTTCATGAAAAATTTGGAAAAATCCGCTTATATTGAAGCTGTTGATTTGGTATTTTCTAAACAACTTATTATGTCTGACTACAAACTACAGCAATTTACGCTATCATGCCTGATGAAGGAAAGAGGAATTTAAGCCATGGCGCTAACTTGGGATGACATTAAGAAAATGCCCCCTTTGCGAAAAGCATTGCTTGTCGCCTTGATATATATCCTTGTAGGATATTTGTATTTTTCTTTCCTGCTTCAGGCAGGTTTTGAAAAGAGAGCTAAGCTCAGCGACCGCCTATCAACACTTCAACAACAGATTTCGGAAAAAGCGCAGTTGGCTGCTCAGCTTCCCCAATATGTAAGGGACATCGCCAAGCTAAAAAAAGCTTTCCAGTTGGCGCTGATCAAGCTTCCTGAGAAGAAAGAAATTCCTGAGCTTCTGCATTCCATCGCCTTGGAAGGGAAAAGAATTGGCCTGGACTTCATTTTGTTTGAACCAGTTGTTGAGCCTGCAACAACAAAAGAACCTGAGCAGAAACAAGCAAAACAAAAACAGCAAAATGCTCCTGCGCCTGCTCCCATCTCTAAGGAAACGACGAAACCGGAAAAGTTTTATGAAGAGGTGCTGGCCAAAACCACGATTAAGGGCAGTTTCCATAAGACTGTATTATTTTTTGAAAAAATGGCAAAACTACCACGCATTATCAATGTTGAAGATCTCTCTATGGAGGGCAACAAAGAGGGGAAAAACAGCGGAAAAAAACGTGCGGTAAACACCACCTTCATTTTAAAGACTTACGTGTTTGTGAAAAGGGGAGATGAAAAAAGCGAATAAAGTTGCCAATTACATGTTGTTGATGGGCATTTTGGCGATATTCATAAATCTATCGGTGGAATGCCAACGCCCCCTTGTGTTTGCAGCCGAGAAAAAAGTGGTGTCTATGTTGGATGAAACACATGCCTACACTTCTATCGGCAGACCTGACCCTTTTGAGCCTTTCATCGAGCGGGAAATAACTCTTATAAAAAAACTAAAAGAACGGCGAGAGCAAACAAGAGTTGTTTCCGCCTCTCCCTTGCAGCGTGGCAGCATTCGTCAATTCAAACTTATCGGCATCATTGGGGACGAGAGACAAAAAATTGCCACGGTAGAAGATGCAAACCGAAAGTTCTATCCCCTTTTTATAGGATCGGTCATTGGTGAAAACAAGGGGAAAGTGACACAAATTCTTTCGGATCGCATCTTCGTTGAGGAAACCGTTCAGATACAAAAAGGGAAAACACGGGTCAACCGAGTCATGTTAAAGCTACACACAGATAGATGATGAGGGAAAACTATGAAAAAACATAAGCAAACGGTGCTGCTTTATGCTGTAATTTTGTTTACAATTCTTTTCGGGAGCCTTCCGGTATTGTTTGCGGCAAATAGCGCAAAAAATTCTGCCGCTACAATGGAAATCAGCGCTGAAGGGGGTTACCTCAATGATGTTTCATTTCAAAAGATGGAGGGGAAAGAACGTATCATCCTTACTCTATCGAAAAAAACTGTTTTCAACATCGAAGAGTCATCAAATCACACCATTGTCATGAAGCTTGATAATACTTCTGTCGCCAAGGAGCTTAGGCGCCCTCTCGGCGAAGGGTTGTTGGAAAACGTTGCCAGAGTACTGCCGGATCAAAAATCAGTTGGACAAAGACCATGGGTATATCTGGCTATTGAGCTGCGAACACGCATACCTTACAGCATCAAATGGGAGAAAGAAAACCTTCTGATTGATTTCAATATAACAGCCATAGCGAAAAACCATTCCCAAACCTTGTCGAAAGAGGAAAAACCCACACAAGCGCTCCTTAGAAAAGAAGAAACAAAAGAATCTGTAATGCCTCAGGTCAAAGAAGAAGTAAAAAAAGAGCCTGAACCTAAAATCATATCCCTTGATTTTCAGGATGCCGATATAAAAGCTGTTTTACGATTGTTGTCAGAGATTAGCGGATGCAGCATAGTTTCCGGAAATGATGTAAAAGGAAATATCACCGTTTATATGAAAAGGGTCCCGTGGAATCAAGCTCTCGACACGATCCTTGATATTAGCGGTCTTGCCAAAAAGCAGACCGGTGACGTTATTACAGTGATGACTTTCAAGAAAATGAGGGAAGACGAAGAGAACAGAAAAAAAGGCGAGGAAGAACGATTAAAGGCAGAGGCGCTCTTAAAGGAAACTCAGCAGAAAGAACTTGCCGCAAAGGGCGGTTTACGGCAGATCTCCATAGAAGCAAAAATTGTAGAGGCTACAGATAGTTTTATCAGAAGATTAGGCATCCAGTGGGGAGCCGGCGTCAAGGGCACTTGGGGAAAGTATGATATTGGCGCGTTAATTGGAACAAATCCCTCGTATGCGGCCGCAAAGGAGGCAGGTTATAAAACAAATTACTCAACCGGTGATCAGACAAAATATGATGTTTCTCCTGTACTCCAGTTGCCGGCCGGCATCGGTCTGACAAACAGCGCTAATCTGGCAGTTAATTTACCTTCTGTCGTAGCCTCTCCATCCATTGGCGTTATCATGGGAAGCGCAAAGTCATTGCTGGATGCTCAGCTTGCAGCTCTAGAAACAAGCGGCGGAGGGGAAATCATTTCATCGCCTCGTGTTACCACGATGGACGGCGTGAAGGCAATCATCAAACAGGGGGAGGAAGTCCCCATTGTAACCCCCGGGACAGCAAATGAACCGCCGACTGTCACCTTTAAGGAGGCGCTTCTGAGGCTGGAAGTCACACCCAAGATTACTGCCGAAAGAAAAATCTCTATGGAAATCACGGCAGCAAATGACGCACCAAACTGGGACAAGAGTGTGCAGGGCAATCCACCCATCAACAAAAGCGAGGTCCAGTCAACCGTAGTGATTGGGAATGCCGAAACGATTGTTATCGGTGGCGTAATTAAAACCACCAATGAAAAAAACATCGAAGGGGTGCCGTGGCTTTCGAAAATACCTCTGTTGGGGTGGCTTTTCAAAACGGAAAGCATCACAAAAACAAAAAGACAATTATTGGTTGTTGTTACCCCAAAAATTATTGAAG
The DNA here is from genome assembly GCA_002403385.1 of Syntrophaceae bacterium UBA4767. Lineage (GTDB taxonomy): Bacteria > Desulfobacterota > Syntrophia > Syntrophales > UBA4767 > UBA4767. The sequence goes on from DHHR01000022.1 coordinate 27,351, forward strand.
AAAATGCCATGCCCGAAAATGTGGCACAAGCAAGAGGACAATAAAATAGCTTGATCCGATCAAGATCCGGAGGAGCGTTTAGGTTCAAAGAGCAGACAGCCTCCCTTTCATAAACTTGGCTTGAAAAGAGGCGAATTCATCTGTTCTTTTTTTTATTTTATAGTAAAAAAGCCCCATCATAATAACTGTTTTTCCTTTTTAAAACATCCATGTTGAAGACCAGATTTCCTTCTTGACACACTATAGGCGCTGTGTTAGCTTTCACCCGTTTTAAGACAAACGCAGATATCTGTCCGCGTTTCCAAAGACATTCTATGAACGATCACAACAAAACGGAAAGAAAAATATTTCTATCCAAGGCAAGTCTGTTCTTAGAACAGGGTCTATATCAAGCCGCCTTAGACCTTGCTGATTCCAGATCAGACAGGCTCCCTGAAGACGTCGATGCGAAGATTATCAGGTGCCGAGCGCTGGTAGGTCTGGGAAGCCTTGATAAGGCTAAAGACCTCCTCGCGGAAATGGAAGACACCATCCACAGCTTGTCCAAGATGTTCGAATGTATGGGTGATTTCTCTAGGAAAACAGATGTCATGAAGGAAGCGGACATTTTCCGATCCGAACTCATGCCGACTAGTTCCAATAAAAGTGGCTGTGCATCCAGAAAAACGGTTGCAGACTCAGATAATGAAAGTAGCGCTCTCCAGATTGGCGCGAATTTTTACACCATGACGCTGGCAGAATTATATATTAAGCAGTCACATCTTAAAGCAGCATCAGATATTCTGAAAAAAATTATAAAAAACGATTCCAATAATCAAAAGGCCGCAAAAAGACTGGAGGAGATTGAACAAATCTTGAACGCCAAGACAGGAAAGAAGGCCTTGTTACCACAGAAGCAAAGAAGACTAATCGATGAACTGATGAGGTGGCTTAAAAATATCGATAGAGTTAGAAACTATGCCGCTTAATCCTGTAGAATTTTCCAAAAGGATCTGCCGGCTCCGTTCGCAATTTTCCGGACTCGAAATAACAGCTATCCTGTTGCTTGACATGAAAAACATTCGCTACCTGACCGGATTTGCGGGAAGCGACGGCGCTCTTTATATCACGCAAAAAGAAGTGGCATTGCTTGTGGACGGTCGTTACTTGACACAGGCGAACACCTCAACCCATGGAATAAAAATATGTGAATATCAAGATAAGGTGGAGGGAATGGCCTCCGTTCTTTCCGATACAGGCTCGACAATTATCGGTTTTGAATCTCAAATAATGAGTGTGGACACTCACAGTAAGCTCAAAAAAAAATTAAAGGGGGTGACGCTGAAACCTCTTGCCGATAAAATCAGATTGCTTCGGGCCATCAAAGATAGTCAAGAGGTGATTTGGCTGAAAAAGGCCGCGGAAATATCCTATCGTGCCCTTTTCTCTATAGAGGAGATGATTCGTCCAGGCATAGAAGAACGCGATATAGCTGTAGAACTGGAAACAAAATTGAAGAAATTTGGCGCAGAAGATATTTCCTTCACCACGATTGTTGCATCTGGACCAAATTCGGCATTACCCCACGCAAAACCAGGCTCCAGACAGCTTGAAAAAGGCGATTTTGTGATGATCGATTATGGAGCAGTCGTCGAAGGTTATCACTCCGATGAAACGTGTATGTTTGTTCTTGGGCAGGCCTCAGACAAACAAAGGAAAATCTATGATCTGGTCAAACGGGCTCATGATGATGCCCTATGTGAAATGAAAGCGGGAGTTCCATGCAATCGGATTGATGATATAGCAAGAAGTTGTATTGAAAGAAGCGGTTTCGGCGCATACTTTCCTCATGCAACAGGCCACGGAGTTGGCCTTGATATCCATGAGGCGCCAAGGCTTTCCAAACAATCGAATGATATTCTTGTTGCAGGTATGGTTGTAACACTTGAACCAGGAATCTATATATCTGATATTTGGGGCGTTAGAATCGAAGACACCGTCTTAATTAAAGAAAACGGTTGCGAAGTGCTCACAGAAATGTCAAAAGACCTTAGAATATTGTCATGAGTTGTTATATTATTCAAACCATTATTATATCTTCACCGCCTACTGCAGGCAGCGATAGATAAAAGCACTGAGTAAAAAATCAACAACAGGGTGTATTTATATGAAAGTTTTTCCAGACGACTTACTCTACAGCCGAGAACATGTATGGGTTAGGATAGATGGCGCTCTTGCCACCATCGGAATTACCGACTATGCCCAGGAAAAGTTGGGGGAAGTATTGGCCATTGAACTCAACAGAATAGAATCTGAAGTTGAAAGAGATGAACCTTTTGGAACAATAGAATCTGCAAAAGGCGTAGTTGAGCTTATATCACCTGTAAGTGGTGAAATAACAGGCATCAACGAAGATATTACCGATGATATCGGAATTATCAATAGCGATCCACACGACACGGGATGGATAATAATTATCGAAATGAAAGATGCCCAAGAGCTTGACGATCTCTTGGACGCAAGAGAATATTATGAATACGTGTTGCAGGAAACGGAGGATGACTGAGTTTATGGGATAACGTGGAGGTTTATTCCCCTCAAGCAGCTAAGTGCATATGAAAATATGGCGATTGATGAAGCTATTTTTAGGGCAAATCAATGCGAAGAGGTCTTGCCTACGCTTAGGTTTTACAATTGGCGACTCCCATCCATATCCATAGGTTATTTTCAAGATGTAAAAGGAGAAATTGATGTTGACGCTTGTCGAAAGCATCGTATTGACATTGTTCGAAGACCTACTGGAGGTAAAGCGGTGTACCATGACGATGAGATAACCTATGCCGTTATTGCAAAGGGAAAAGATGGGTTATTCCCGCAAAACATGCTGGGAACATATAAAATAATTAGCCTTTGCATTAGGGACGGGTTGTCCGATTTGGGAATTAACGCAAATCTTGCGGGAACAGATAGTTTGCCGAGAGAAGCACATCTTGATGCATTCTGTTTCTCGTCGCCGTCCCGCTACGAACTCCTTGTGGATGGGAAAAAGATATGCGGAAGCGCACAGGTTAGAACCCACGGTTTCTTTCTACAACACGGTTCCATTTTGATCGATTTTGATCCTGCTAAAATCTGCGCCTTTATGAATTCAAATCGGCATGTTGACAAAGAGAAACAAATCGCACAATTTAAAAAAACGATAACGTCTATCCGGGATCACGTTAAAACAAATATAGACTTTGTAGAGCTATCTGAAATAATGAAAAATGCATTTGAAAAGGTGTTGAACATTCAATTTGTTGAACAAGATCTGACCCCGTTAGAAAATTCCATTAAAACTAAATTGCTGAACAACAAGTATCTTTGTGACCAGTGGAATATGGAAGGGGAATTTATTCCTTTTCTCTGTTAGTGTATGTTCTGTATATGATTTGTACATTTGTACAAAGGTTGAAACATTGGCAAACATAAAAAGTCTCACAAGAAAAGAAGTGTTAACGCAAAACGCCTATTCTGCCGAAGAAATACCTTGTAAAATCAAACTCGACGCCAATGAAAATCCTTTCAACTTGCCTGGCCCCTTGAAAAATGAGCTCTTTAAGAGAATGAAGCGGGCGCTTTTGAACCGTTACCCCGAAGCCGGCGCTATGAAATTAAGGGAAAGATTCTCTGAACATTTCGGTGTGAAGAAGGATATGATTATGCTTGGCAACGGTTCTGATGAGCTTATTCAAATCCTCTGCCACACACTGGCGCTTCCAAACGCAAGTGTGCTCATTCCTGTGCCAACCTTCGGTATGTATAAAATATGTTCTCTGAATAGTGGTTACGAAGTCATTGAAGTCCCCACGGATAAATTTTTTGATCTCGATATAAAACCCATGCTCTATCTTACGAAAGAAAAGTCCCCCTCCCTTATTTTCTTAAGTTATCCAAACAACCCAACCAGTAACTGTTTTAGCCAAGAAAAAATAGAAATGCTCCTTGAATGCTCTAAAGGCTTAGTCGTCATTGATGAAGCATACTATAATTTTTCCAAGAAAACATTTTTACCACTTTTAAAAAAATACAATAATCTCGTTATCCTAAGAACCCTTTCCAAAGTAGGACTCGCCGCCATGCGTATCGGATTTCTAATAGGGCCTGCTTCTCTCATCCATGAACTAGATAAAGTAAGACTTCCCTATAATCTCAACATGTTATCTCAGATAGCCGCAGGGTTTTATCTCGATTATGAACAAGAGTTCCTTGCCCAGATGAACGATATTATAGACGGACGAGAGGCTCTTCTTAGCGCATTAAAAAAGATAAAAGGCGTCAAACCCTACCCAGCCGATGCAAATTTTATTTTTTTTAGTTGCGATATTGATCCAGATCGCATATATAGGAAACTTCTTGAGCAGGGGATATTGGTTAAACGCTTTTCTCTTGCGGGAGGTCTGGGGGATTTCCTGAGGGTAACGGTCGGGCGTCCTGATGAGAACGAGGAGTTTTTGAAATCTTTCAGGAAAGTTATTAAGTAAGGAGCGTGATTTAATTTAAGGAACAAGAAGGGTGGTTTACGGCACACAGAAAGAGAAAGGCCGTACTGCCCTTTTTTTGTGTCCTAATATCCAAAATTATCGGAAACACTTATTTATGTTTAGTTTTCAGGATGTTACGGCAGATAATTAAAAATGTTTCGGTAAGTTGAGCCTTGAACGAGCGCTAAAACATATGAGCCAAGACAAGAGGATGTTACTTATACTGGAGGATGGAACCCGTTTTGAAGGGGTATCCTTTGGCGCTGTGGATGAGATCTGCGGGTGGATTCATTGTGACCACAATGTTGTAGGGTACCAGGAAATATTGACAGATCCGGACAACAAAGGATGCATTATCAATATGACCTACCCGCTCGTTGGGAATTATGGGGTAAACGATGAGGATAATGAATCAGATGGAGCCTACGCGGCTGCCCTGATTATCAAAGAAAGAAGCAAAATCATCAGTAACTGGCGTGCAAAGGCATCTTTGGATGATTTTATGATCCGTGCTCATATCGTTGGACTGGAAAAATTGGATACCCGCTCTTTGGCGCTTCATATAAGAAACCATGGTGAATTGAAGGGGATCATCGCCCCGATAGAGGCGCCCGTTGATAAACTGAAGGCAAAACTCAAAACCCATATTTATCCCCCTTCGATAAAACTCATGGAGTCCTTAACTCACCAAGGCAAAGTTCCAAAATCGTTTTCCCGCAACGATCAATATCACGTGGCAATATATGATTTAGGAATAAAAAGAAGTTACCTCAAACAGATTGAAGCCTGCGACTGTCAAGTAATTTGCGTATCAGCAAATACGCCATGGGAAGATATTACAGCTATTAAACCAGACGGTCTTTTGATATCCAATGGGTATGGTTCCCCCTGGGAACTCGGGAAAATTGTTGATCAAATCAGAGTGGCTCTCGGCAAGCTTCCGATTTTCGGCATATCCCTTGGATGTCAGTTATTGGCCTTAGCCGGTGGCGCGAAAGTCACAAGAATGAAAATCGGGCACCATGGTTCTAATTACCCTATAAGGCATATGCACGATGGCCGTGCCCTGATCACAAAGCAGAATCATAGTTTTGTGATTGAGAAAAACTCCCTCGAAGGGTCGGCCTTTCAAGCATCCTTTATAAATCTCAATGATGCAACGGTTGAAGGAATTGTATCTGAGGAGCAGCTAGCCATAGGGATACAGTTCTCACCTGTTCCCAGTGACGAGGGAGAACCAGATTTTGTATTTCGCCATTTCACAAGAATGATGGATGAATTTAAGAAACAATAGCTCTGTTTAAAATGGATTTATGAAAAATGCCCAAAAGGACAGATTTAAAAAAAATACTCATTGTTGGATCAGGGCCAATCGTTATCGGCCAGGCATGTGAATTTGACTATTCAGGCTCTCAGGCATGTAAGGCCCTAAAAGAGGAAGGTTACGAGGTTGTTCTGGTCAACTCAAACCCTGCCACGATTATGACGGATCCCGGAATGGCTGATCGAACATACATAGAACCCATTACCACGGAGATAATTGAAAAAATCATTGAAAGGGAAAGACCTGATGCTATTCTGCCCACCTTAGGCGGGCAGACTGGTTTAAATGCCGCCGTTTTTCTCGCCAGAGCCGGTGTTTTTAAAAAACACGATGTAGAGGTTTTAGGAGCCAGCGCTGAAGCCATAGCTAGAGCGGAGGACAGGAATCTTTTCAAGAAGGCCATGTTAGAAATAGGCATTAGCGTTCCGGCAAGCGGAATTGCTTTTTCTATTGAAGAAGGTATGGAAATAGGCCTAAAAATTGGTTTCCCTCTAATTCTAAGGCCCGCTTTCACCCTTGGTGGATCAGGCGGTTCAACCGCTTATAATAAAGAGGAACTTCAGGATTGTTTGGCAAGAGGTATCGAATACAGTCCTGTAGGGCAAGTGCTGGTTGAACAATCCGTTTTGGGGTGGAAGGAAATCGAATTTGAGGTGATGCGGGATTGTGCCGACAATGTTATTATAATAACATCGATGGAAAACATTGACCCCATGGGTGTCCACACCGGCGACAGTGCAGTCGTAGCTCCTGCTCAAACGCTGACGGCCAGGGAATATGCCAATTTGACCAGTCTCTGCCGAAAAATCATCAGAAAAATCGACGTAACAGGCGGTGGTGTAAATATTCAATTTGCCGTCAATCCGGATAATGGGGAAATTGTCATCATTGAAGTCAATCCGAGACTGTCAAGAAGCTCTGCTCTTGCTTCTAAGGCCACAGGTTTTCCTATTGCCAGAGTAGCCACAAAATTGGCTGTAGGTTATTGTCTTGATGAAGTAAAAAACGATATTACCGGAAAGACATCGGCTCTATATGAACCAACGGTCGATTATTGTGTATTCAAAGTTGCTAGATTCACCTTTGAAAAATTTCCCATGGCAGATCCCACATTAAATACCTCAATGAAGGCTGTGGGAGAGGCTATGTCCATTGGTAGAAACTTCAAGGAAGCTTTCCAGAAAGGCCTGCGTTCCCTTGAAGCTGGAAGGTTCGGGTTTGGCGCCGACGGCAAGGATATCACGATAAATGCCTCTGATCGTTATGAAAAAATTACAGAGAAGCTCCGTGTTCCAAATGCGGAAAGATTTTTTTACATCCGTTACGCTTTTCAAGCAGGCATATCCATTGATGAGATCTACGATTTGACGAAAATCGACCGCTGGTTTCTTTATAACATGAAAGAAATCTTTGATTTGGAAAAAGAGCTTGAAACTTATTCCTTCAAAGGGAAGAAAAAGGACTTCATCCCCTGGGAGCGAGCCTTCCCCGCCGGATTGATGAGGAAAGCAAAAGAATACGGCTTTTCAGATGTTCAACTTGCCACAATCCTTGATCTTGAGGAAGGCGCCATTCGACAAATGAGAAAAATGCTTGCCATCAATCCAGTTTTTAAACTTGTCGATACCTGTGCTGGAGAATTCCCCGCAGAGAAACCTTATTATTATTCCTCATATGAATACACGGAGGAAAGCATACGAACTCCAAAACCGAAAGTGATCATTTTAGGGGGCGGCCCAAATCGGATAGGTCAGGGAATTGAGTTTGATTACTGTTGTGTCCATGCTTCCATGGCGCTAAGAGAATTGGGATACGAAAGTATCATGATCAATAGCAACCCGGAAACTGTTAGCACGGACTATGACACTTCCGATAAGCTGTACTTTGAACCGCTTACTATTGAGGATGTTCTCAACATCGTCAGCCTTGAAAAACCTGTGGGGGTTATTGTCCAGTTCGGGGGGCAAACGCCTCTGAATCTTGCCGTTCCCCTTGAAAAGGTAGGTGTGCCCATTTGGGGCACCGCTCCGGACAGTATTGATCGCGCCGAGGACCGAAAGCGATTCCAGGTCCTCCTGAAAAATCTTAATCTTATACAGCCAGAAAATGGAACAGCAAGATCTTACGATGAAGCCAAGAAGGTGGCCAACAAAATCGGTTATCCCGTCATCGTGAGGCCATCATACGTCCTCGGTGGCAGGGCGATGGAAATTGTTTATGATGATGAGGCGCTGGAGGCCTTCATGATGAAGGCCGTCATGGTCTCACCTAAACATCCGATTTTAATAGACAAGTTCCTGGAAGACGCCATTGAAATTGACGTAGATGCCATATCCGACGGTGAAACCACCGTCATCGGAGGAATTATGGAACATATCGAAGAAGCGGGAATTCATTCCGGGGATAGCGCTTCTGTCATACCACCCCATACCATTGACGGCAAATTAATTGACGCCATCACGGCAAACACGTACGCACTGGCCAAGGAATTAAATGTTCGAGGGCTAATGAACATCCAGTACGCAATCAGAAACGATGTGGTTTATGTTCTGGAAGTCAATCCTCGCGCATCACGAACGGTGCCATTTGTCAGTAAGGCTATGGGGGTTCCCCTGGCAAACTTGGCCACAAAGGTGATGGCCGGCAAGACTCTCAAGGAACTTAATTTTACGAAAGAAGTACAGGTAAAACATGTGGCCGTCAAGGAATCGGTTTTCCCTTTTGCAAGATTTCCTGGTGTTGATGCCATTCTTGGTCCCGAAATGAAATCTACGGGAGAAGTCATGGGGATAGATGCTAGTTTCGGGAAGGCATTTGCGAAGTCACAGATTGCCGCGGGAACAAACTTGCCGAAATCCGGGAAGGTGTTTATCAGCGTGACCAACAAAGATAAAAGACATATAATATTTCTTGCCAAAGAGCTTGAACATTTGGGGTTCTCCATCGTAGCAACGGCAGGAACAGGAGCCGTCCTGAAGAACAACGACATCGCTGTAACCATCTTACCCAAGTTATCCGAAGGGCGACCCAATATTATTGATCTAATTAAGAATAAGGAAATCGTTCTTCTTGTTAACACCTCCAGCGGCAAAAAACCGAAGGGCGATACTATTTATATCCGTTCATCGGCCGTACAACACAGTGTGCCTTTGTTCACAACCATTTCTGGAACTCAGGCCGTGATAAATGCCATAAAAACAATAAAGAAAGAAGAAAGCGCGGTCAGAACAATTCAGGAATTTCATGAGGACATAAAACTAATGCTCAAATAAACTTTTTTTGTTGAGAACAAGCATATGAGTTCTTGAAGGGCAAAAAATAAAAAAAGAAAGGATGGAGTATTTTGGAAGTAAAAGTATTTGATAATGACATCGAGAAGGCCTTAAAGATTTTTAAAAACAAGCTTTCTAAGAGCGGTTTGTTCAAGGAATTGAAGCTGCGCAGAGCCTATGAGAAGCCTTCCGTAAAAAAGAAGAGGAAAGCAATTGAAGCCCGCAGAAGGTTGGCAAAAGTTCAACGGCGGAGAAATTTCTAAATTGGGCGCTCAACGGCAGTAGAAAACCTTGTTCAAAATTATTCACCCACAAGGAAAAGAATAGAAAACTTATCATGCCTGTAGGATATTGGAGGCGCATATGAGAGAGAGCCAATACCTAATCGATGCGTTGTCCATTGAAGAATCGTGGCGAATTTTTCGTATCATGGCAGAATTTGTAGATGCCATAGAAGAGCTATCCTCTATAAAAGCTGCTGTTACGATTTTCGGCTCCGCGAGGGTAACCCCTGAAGATCCTTTCTATCAAAAGGCGGAGCAACTGGCGAAGAAACTTGCCCAGAAAGGGTTCAGTATCATTACCGGCGGAGGCCCCGGCATTATGGAAGCCGCCAACAAGGGAGCTGCTGAAGGAGGAGGGACATCCGTCGGCATGAACATTCGGCTTCCTTACGAACAGAAACCAAATCCATATGCGAACGTTAATCTAGAATATAAATATTTTTTCATTCGCAAGGTCATGTTTGTCAAGTATGCCGTTGCTTATGTAATTTTTCCGGGTGGATTCGGCACCATAGATGAACTTTTCGAAGCCTTAACTCTGATTCAGACAAAGCGGATAAAAAGTTTTCCCGTGGTTCTTGTGGGAAGTGAATATTGGAAAGGGCTTTGGAACTGGTTGAAAAATACCATGCTCAGGGAAGGAAAAATTTTACCTGAAGACCTGGATTTAATGACCATAATCGATGAGCCGGAAGATGTCGTCAAACATATTCAAAAGTTTGTTATTGTTTGATCGCAAGCGTAAAGTGAACTCATGAACGACTTAAAGCCGGCAACAAACCGTCACCTACCTGAGTTCTCGGAAAAATCCTTGAAGACATTATTGCGCGAAGTTTCAAGGGGACAGATTGCACCCTGTTACCTCCTCTATGGAGAAGAGGAATACCTTATTCAAAATACCCTTCAACAAATACTGGATTTTATGATACCCAGAGAGGACCGAGACTTAAGTCTATTCATTATGGACGGTGAACAAGAAGACATAGATGCCTTATGTGGGACGCTCATGACGCCGCCTCTTCTTTCCGGACGGAAGGTTGTCGTTTTGCGCAATACCCGTCTTTTCCAATCGAAAGTTTCACTGCCGGCGGTGATTCAGAAAATCAAGGAGCATCTTGAACATGAGCCCTATAGAGCGGCAGAAATGTTCCTGCAGTTTTTAGCGATTACAGGATGGCATCTGGATGATCTCAAAAACGACGGCTGGAAACAAATTTCAAATGATCAGTGGAGCATTGCCGTTGGAGATAATAGTTGGAAAGAGAGAAGTTCTTGGCTTCCCATCGTTGTTGATTTATGCGCTTCCTATGGACTGGCAACGAAACATTATCGGGAAGACACAAACCGGCTTTCAGAGCTCTTGCTGCAAGGACTTCCGGAAGGAAATCACCTTATTATTTCTGCCGACACAGTGGATAAGAGGAAACCTCTTTTTAAAACCGTCTCCCAAGTGGGTCAAATAATTTCTTTCCCTAAAGTTAAACAGGAAATAAAATTAAAGGAATCCTTACAGGATATTGCCGCGGAACTTCTCAGAAAGAAGGGGAAATCCTTCTCTGCCGCGGCTTGGGTGGCGCTTGGCCGCAAGACAGGATTTAATTTGAGGGCTTCGGTAGGCGCTATAGAAAAGCTGATCGCTTATACCGGAGATAAGCCCCTCATCGAAGAAACAGATATTGAAGAAATCATCGGCAAAACAAGAGAAGATACTCTCTTCGATTTAACCTCCGCTCTTGCCGAGAGAAACCTTACAAAATCTCTATTAACCATGAACGAACTGTTCAACCGGAATATTCAACCTCTCTTGATCCTGGCGATGCTTATCAGAGAAACCCGCTATCTTTTGCATGCAAAGATACTTATCCAATCAAATCGAATCGCTTCATTTCATCCAAATATGGACTACTTGCAATTTCAGAAAAGCGTTTACCCCGGTATCAGAGAGCAGATGCCGGCATCGGGGAAAAAAGACACCTGGCTTATTGCTCAGCACCCATTTGTTATTTACAGCGCCCTGAAAAACGCCCATCGTTTTTCCTATAACGAGTTGCTCTCCCATGCAGAGGCGCTCACTGCTCTGGACATGGCGATTAAAACAACGGCTAAAGACCCCAAGCTCATGCTGGGGGTCTTTTTGCTAAAAGCCTGCACTAACATAAAACAAACGCTCGCAACAGCCGCGAACACGTCTTCCTGATGCAATTACAACTTCTTCATTTTTGCCAGAGCAACCCTCTTCTTACGGGAAGGCCGGTGTGATGGGCCCTTTTTCCCCGTCGGCTTTTCATCGCTTTCATCATTATCACTTGCCGTATTTTTATCTTGACCGGCAAGGAACGTTCTTTCAACCATGGCCTCAAATACCCGGGATCCGATTCCCGTGCCGCCTCTTTTCTCTATAAAATTTGCAATATCCCTATCCGAAGTTACAACAACAAATTCTTCTGATTGACACTGACCCAACCGTTTGATCACCTCATCTGCCTTCTCGCCTCGTCGGGAATAGATAATCTCAATACCGCCTTGCCTGTCTTTCTTCTCCTGAAAAGATCCGGATTCCCACCCATCAAACACAACGGTTATCTTATGGCCCTTGTGTTTTTTATAGCGCATCAAATGGCGCAGCAGGGCCTCGCGCCCTTCTTCAAGGCTCTTCTTGTCAAAACGTTTCAATTCATCGGATCGTCTTATGAGGTTATACCCATCAACGATAATATGCACGACATCACCTTTAAAGGGTTAAGCATATAGTTGTCAGGGGTCAGAAAAAAGAAAAAAACAACCGATCCCTGTGAACTGACGACTGTTAATAGCCTTGAATCATGGAACCCTCGAGCCTTTATAACATCTTATAGGATTGTTCAAATCATTTGTACGAGGCCAGGCTTTTTGCTTGACTTCTTTATAACGACTCTGTTAGTAAAGTTCTCATAATTGGGGATGTGCGTTATATTGCCATTATTGCTGAGTTTTCAGCAATCATCATAAAAACCTCTTAGCCTCTGGAATTTCAGAGAAAACAATAAAAAAACAAGAAGGAGTCAAATGATGGAAATTAAGAATGTATGCATCTTAGGCGCGGGTTTAATGGGCAACGGTATTGCACAGGTCTGTGCGCAGGCGGGTTTTCAAGTCACGTTGAGAGACATCGAACAAAAATTCATCGATGGCGGGATGAACACCATTAAAAAAAATCTGAAACGAGACGTGGAAAAGGGAAAGAAAACGCAAGAGGAAATGGACGTCATTTTAAGCAGAATCAAGCCAACCCTTGATCTGAAAGCAGCAGCCGGCGATGCCGATGTTGTGGTAGAAGTGGTTATCGAAGTCATGGATGTCAAAAAACAGCTCTACACTGATCTTGAGCAGATCGTGCCGGCGCAATGCCTGTTCTTTACGAATACTTCGGGATTGAGCATAACAGAAATGGCGGCCATTACCAAAAGGCCGGAACGTTTTATCGGCACACACTTTTTCAATCCCGTTCCTGTCATGCGGCTTTTGGAAATTATTAAAGGCTACCAAACATCCGAGGAAACGCTGGAGATTGCAAAAGCCTGGGGGCAAAAGCTCGGCAAAGAGTGCATCGTAGTCAAAGAGGCTCCTGCCTTTGCGGTAAACAGGCTCCTTTGCACCATGATCAATGAAGCCTTCTATGCCCTGGGCGAAGGCATTGCTACGGCTGAGGACATTGACAAAGGCATGGTGCTGGGATGCAACCATCCCATCGGCCCCTTGGCCCTGTCCGATCTTATCGGCAATGAAACCACGCTGCGCGTCATAGAGGGTCTTCACAGGGAGTTGGGAGATAAATACAGACCTGCCCCGCTACTGCGCCAGCTTGTCAGGGCCGGTCATTACGGAAGGAAAACGGGGAAAGGTGTTTTCACGTACAACAAGTAAATTCATTATTAGTTAAAGAAAGAGGGGAAAATATGGACTTTGAATTGACCGAAGAACTGAAAATGCTCAAGGATATGGCATACAAATTTGCCAAAACCGAATTTCCTGCGGTATCCCATGAATGCGACACGGCAGAGAAATATCTCCATGACCTTCGGAAAAAAGCCGCTGCAAATGGTCTAATAGGAGCATGGATACCTGAACAATATGGAGGCGCCGGCGCCGGTATCTTGGGCAATGCGATCATTACCGAAGAACTTTCCAAGGTAGATATGGGGCTAGGACTCAATATAGTAGCGGCAACCTTCGGCGGCGAAACCATTTTCCAATACGGCTCGGAAGAACAAAAAAAGACCTATCTCCCCCCCCTATGTGCGGGTGAAAAGGTCTGTGCCGGCGCTTACACGGAACCCAATGCGGGCACCGATGTCGCCGGTTACAAGACAAGAGCCGTTAAAGAGGGAAATGACTATGTGATCAACGGCAATAAAATGTTCATCACCAACGGCACGGTTTGCGATTTTATGGTTGCCCAGTGTATTACCAATCCGCAGGAGAAGAAACACAACAGCTTCTCCCTGATTATTGTCCCTGCGGACACGCCGGGTATCACCAAAAACAAGATACACGGAAAGATGGGCATCAGGGCCAGTGACACGGCGGAAATCGCCTTCGAGGATGTCCGTGTTCCCCAGGCGAACCTCGTGGGTAAAGAAGGCCATGGCTTTCAGCAGCTTATGCATTTTTTTGACACGACAAGGGTGATGGTCGCCGCTCAGGCTCTAGGCCTATCAGAAGCTTGTCTGGAGACAAGCATCAAGTATGTTAAAGAAAGAACGGTTTTCGGCGCTCCGCTGGGGTCATTTCAAATAACCCAGATGAAATTAACAGAAATGGCTATCCGCATTGAAGCTTTAAGGGGTCTTGTCTACAGAGCTGCCTGTCTTATCGACCAGGGCCGCCCGGATTATACGCTGGCGGCAATGGGCAAGTTTTTCGGCGGCCAAACGGCTGTTTTCTGCGCCAACTATGCGGTAGAAATTCACGGTGGTTATGGTTATATTGACGAATATGACGTGCAGAAATGGTATCGGGATGCCAAGATACTGGAACTTTACGAGGGAACCAAAGAAGCGGAAATCATGACTATTGGTCGGGTTCTTCAAACCAGATAGTCTGGTGAAAAATTTAGTCATAAAATGCGATAATTATTATAGGCAGCGTGGATTCCCTCGTGCTGCCTATAATAAGGCGATGCGGAATCAATATCTATTTCCGGGCTGGCGGCGGCCACTGTTTCGGAGAGTTTTCTTGAAATTTTTCCTGCAATGCCGGGTCGCTCTTGGGATGCTTCGTATCTGGTTGCACTTTCCGCCAGCCGTGCCGAGCCACCAAACGGTAGGTTGTTGACATCGGAAGGTCACGCCCCAAACGTTTTACCAAGACCACACTTCAAAAACTTGTGGGGTGGCTGTCGTTATTATGTTATGATCATCGAAGGAGAAAGAGAGTTTCTTGCTCAATGGACAGACAAGGTAACCATAGCTTCGGTAGGCTCACTATCCATTACGAAATACAGTCCGGCTACTTGTACCAAGCAATGCAGCGGTTCGGTCAGCATCGATCTTAAGCTCTGCAAGAAGTATTACAGAAAGGGCCTTGCGATACTCTGACACCATTATGGCTTTATCGCGCAACTGTTTGGCTCTTTGTACGCCTTCAGCGCTGATTTGAACCTGTCTCACCATGGCGCACCTCCATCACAGGGAGCATGGTCTATCTGTTATTTTTTACACATCATATTCTTCTTGACGTTCGGGGATAATTTTCTATACGCTTATCTAAAATTAAGAAACCATCACCTAAATTAATTTTATATGTCATTGAAATTAGGAAACAAAAATAAATATCAAATAATTGCCGCCCCGGAAAATTATAAAGGAGTCGGAGTGCTTGTCCTGTCAGATGGAAGCCGTTATGAAGGCGAATTCGATAAGGGGCGCATTCAGGGGAATGGAATATTTATATGGCCGGATGGAAGTAGCTATAGGGGGCAATGGCGGGACGACTTGCCGGATGGAAGAGGTGTTTTTACCTGGCCTGACGGTCGTGTATACGAAGGTAAATGGGAACAGGGTAAAGCAACAGGAGAGGAAGAAGCCAGACACAAGGCCGAGGAAGA
>DHHR01000022.1:43030-63663 GCA_002403385.1 Syntrophaceae bacterium UBA4767
CAAGGCCGAGGAAGAGGCCAAGCAAATGGCCGGAGAAATTAGAATAAGAATCGAGGAAGAACTAAAGGCATCTACAACAAGGTACCCGATTAGGCTGACTCAAGAACATGCATCAAAAAATTTTTCTGATGGTAGTCAATACCTTGGCGAATTACAGGATAAATTGCCACAAGGACATGGAATTATGCACTACCCCGATGGGAGGCAGTACGTTGGAGAATGGAAAACAGGGAAATATGATGGTTACGGAATATTGACTTTGCCGGACAGTTCAATCTATCTAGGCCAATGGAAAGAGGGAAAGAGAAACGGCAGTGGAACAATGATCTTAGCAAACGGGAGAACCTATATCGGTGAATGGAACAACGATCTTTACAACGGAAAAGGAACAGAAACATTTTCAGATGGTATGAGATATGAAGGTCAGTATAAAGATGGTTCTTTTCATGGACAGGGTACCTTGATCCTTTCCGATGGCAAGAAATATGTTGGCGAGTTTAAAAACGGTATGTCTAACGGCCATGGAATCATGAAATTTCCCAAAGGCGATTGCTATGAGGGCGAGTTTAAAAATAACAAGTATCACGGACAAGGCATCTTGGCCCTGTTCGATGGCAGAACATACAGTGGTCAATGGGAAAATGGACTTCCTCACGGATACGGTATTATGGTATTGGCGGATGGGAAAAGGTATGTGGGGGAATTCAGAAACGGCAAATTCATCAGCAAATGAGGAAGGTAAGTGATCAACCAAAGGTATTTTTTAAATAAATCATTCAGGAATTTGTACGGACAGCAGGTTGTGGACTTTTGTTGGGAAGAAACGACACCTAAAGGAGAGAGCACATTCATCTACCCTGATGGGACAAAGTACAGAGGCCTTTTTCAAGCAGGTTACTTTCACGGTAAAGGAACGATAACATGGCCAGATGGAAGCAGTTATGAAGGCCAGTGGATGAACAACCTGCCTCATGGGACGGGTAAGATGGTCCTTCATGATGGTCATATATATGACGGTTCGTGGAACAACGGGAGCGCGGAAGGCAAAGGCAAGGAAATGTGTCCTGGTGGAGGACAATACTTGGGTCAGTGGAAAGATGGGCTAAAAAACGGGCACGGAGAAATGATCTACGCAGATGGGAAAAAATACATAGGTGAGTGGAAAAACGATAGGTGTGAAGGCCGTGGAGTCCTGTTCCTTTCCGATGGCTCTAAGTATGAGGGGCAATGGAAGGAAGATGTCATGGTTGGTCAGGGCCTTCTGACATCATCGGACGGTAAGAAATATAAGGGAGAATGGAAAGGAGATAGATTCCAAATCAGCAAAATAATCTAAATTTGACCCAAGACGGACATGGTTTGACCGTTAGTTAAAAGAGGTGCTCAGATATCTTCATGGATTAAAGAGGCCGCACTCAGCTAGCAGGCCGGAACTGGAGCGCCGGCAATCCTTTGCATACGCTTCTTCAAGCGGCTGATGCGTCGGCATCAAGGTTACCACGCGTTTTTTATCCCTTTTCTCACGGGCTACCTGTATTTCGTCGGCTACCCCTTCGAAAAATATTTTTTGGCGATGCCACCGGCTGCAATAATGCCTGAAATTGCGGCGCCAACAATTCCTCTGCTTTTTCCCGCCCCATCGCCCGCTACGAAAATACCTTCCACATTGGTTTCAAGGGACTGCTGGGTGGTAAACTGGGTATCGAAGAATTTGATTTCCGGGGCGTAAATGAGCGTGGAAGGATGAAGAACGCCGGGGACGATGCTGTCTAACTTTTTCATGAACTCCCACAGATTATCCACGATACGGGCCGGCAGTCCCAGCGTGATATCTCCCGGGACGGCATTATAAGTCGCTTTGCAGTAATGGAAATGACGTGCTTCACTGTTGAAGGTTTCCGTTGAGCTTCTTCTTCCTGCCCGAAAATCACCAACCCTCTGCACGATAGGCTTTCCTCCACCCAACAGATGAAACTGCCGGGCGATCATCTGTCCGAATTGAGTGCTGTCCGAAAAAGGTTCGGTTAAAGAAACGGTGTTTAACAACGCGAAGTTTGTATTTCCCGTTTTCCGGCAGGACAGGGCATCTCCATTGACAAGTTTGAAATCTCCGTAATTTTCTACTGTTACGCGTCCGCCTGGATTGGTGCAAAAGGTGCGGACCCTATCGCCATGCCTGCAGGTGATAAAGATAAATTTGGGATCATAAACAGTCTGTGTCAGTAGGTCATAGAATTTCCTGTTCAATTCCACCCGAATGCCGACATCAATGGGGCCAAAGTGATGGGAAATGCCCAGTTTCCGAGCAATATCCCGAAACCAGTAAGCCCCGCTACGCCCCGGCGCAGAGAGGATTACATTTCCCGTATAGTGTTCCGTTCTTCCATTTTTCCTACAGGAAACAGCCCATCGATCGTGTCGCCTTTCCATGAAGACAACTTCGGTTTCCAGCAGCAAGGTGGTTTTCTTAAGCAGGCTCCTAAGATAGTTTACGAGAGGCTTGCCGTTATCTGTGCCCCAATGCCATTGCTCCGGCGCGATGAATTGAACATTCTGCTCCTGAGCTGCCCGTTCCCAAGCGTTGATCGCCTGCTGGTTTTCAATAAAGGTAACCTGATGACAGGGCTGAAATCCTGTAAAAACTGCCTTGACTTCCTGGATAAGACCCTGCGCAGTCTCCCTATCTATTTTGAGTTTGGCAAGGTCAATCCCTATCCTGTAATCAAAATTCAGTTTCCCATCATTGAGGAGCCCTCCCGATGGGTAGGTCTGACGGTCGAAAACAGCAATTTTGTCCACCCCGAGTTTCTCGAGCCATAGAGCAGAAAACAAACCCGCGGGGCCGGAACCAATAATCAGAACATCAAAATTCTTCTTCATGGCTTTTCACATGGAACGTCAAATGAGTGATTTTTATCTGAACTATAATCACCTATTATCACAAAAGACACCGCCTTCACCGCTTCTTTTAAAAACACTCCTCCATAGAAGCGGCGCATTATTATTCAAAACCACACCACGTCGTTATATTATCAATGGATTCGCGGGCGCTTGCCAGTTTGTTGGCGGGGAAGTCCTTATCGGGATAACCGATCGCAATGGCGGCGATTATTCGCTTAGATTCAGGGACATGCGCATATTTTCTTATCACCGTCGGGTACGACACACCCTGAACCTCTATGCAGGTGCCCAATCCAAAAGAAACGGCGGCAAGACACAATGTCTGGGCCATGGCTCCCATGTCGAACAGCGCCCCTGATTCCGTAAGCTTGCGATCCAGCAGCAGAATAATCACCGCTGGGGCATCAAAATAGCGAAGGCCTCGCTGTGCCCACTGAGCTCTCTTTTCAGTATCATCCCGGGCGATATTCATGAGGCTAAAAAGCTGCATGCCGATTTCCACCTGACGCCGACGGTAAACACTGTCTTTCGGCCATGCGCTGACAAGATGCTCCGCTGGGGTAGCTTTGCCGGCCAGAAACATCTCCACGTTTTCCCTCTTGATGTTCTCCAGCGCCTTGCCCGTAATGACCGCAAACTCCCAAGGTTGCGTGTTCAGGATCGAGGGCGCGCGTGTAGAGATTTCCAGAATAGTCCGCAGGACAGACCTGTCTATGGGAGACGGCCTGAAACCACGGATGCTCTTACGTGTTTTTATGGCCTCAATTACATCCATGCAAAGCCTTTTTCATATTTCAGAATATGCGGTAAGCGGTTTTCTCTAAACATACTTATATCTTAAGCTTGACAAAATCGTAAAAAGTCAAAATTCGCGGGTTTTGTCATGGTGAGCCCTTCGGCCGGCTCAGGACAGGCTCTGTCGAACCATGACGTAATATCAATTATTTATGTTCACCCTTCGACCCTTCGGTAAACTCAGGACAAACAGCTCAGGGTGACATCTCCGCCTTTTTACGAGACCATCAAGGTTCATAGCAGAAAGCCAATCTCAAATCAACAAGAGCTTTGGTAGTTGATCCTCATGGTTCATCAAAACAGGACTTTACTTGAGATGAACAGATTTGATATGAATTTTAAACAGCAGGAAAAATGAAAACGGCAAACGAATTACATCCAATAGACGGGAGCGGGGTTGTCGATCCCCCTGCAGCTTCTATAACCATTGCGCTTCCTTGTGTAACTGAGCCGTGGTTTAAGCAAATTGTGGTGCAGTTTACTGAATCTCCTTTGGTCAAGATGGTTTTAATCATCCATCGCGGAGAAGGCAAAACATCATTTCCAAAGGCCGAATGGATAAGAACCTCCTCCCTACATGCTGGAAATACGCTCAATCTTATATGCAAGGAAATAAAAACGAAGTATTTCTTGCTTTTCCGGCAGGCAGCGCAGATTCATCTGGAAAGCCATGCCCTTGAGCGGTTTATAAAGGTTGCAGAAATAACAAAAGCAGGGATGGTATATTGTGATTATTATGACCTCAACGGTAATCGGCATCTGCCGCATTTTCTCAACGATTATCAGTTCGGCAGCGTCCGCGACGATTTCGATTTCGGATATCTGTCGTTTTTCTCAATGCGGGCGGTTCGCAAGGCGTTGGGAAAATATGGACCCGTTCCAAGGTTAAAATATGCGGGCTTATATGATTTGCGCCTGAAGGTTTCTGTGGAGCACAAACTCTTTCATCTCCAGGAATACCTCTATAGTGTCGTCCCGCAAAAGATGGAAGAGAAAGGCGAAGCGCACTTTGCCTATGTAGATCCTCGCAATCATCTCATCCAGAAAGAGATGGAAAAGGTTTTGACCCGGCATCTAAAAAACATAGGCGCCTATTTGCGGCCGCGTTTCAAAAAAGCCCCATCTGCGGGAGATTTTCCCGTAGAAGCTTCCGTGATTATTCCCGTTCGCAATAGGGCTAAAACCATCAATGACGCTGTGCATAGCGCCCTCTCTCAAAAAACCGATTTTCCCTTCAACATTATTGTTGTGGATAACCACTCAACCGACGGCACGACGGACATATTAAAGGCATTGTCGGCAATAGATGCTCAGGTAAAACATATTATTCCATCACGCCTTGATCTTAATATCGGCGGATGTTGGAATGAGGCTGTTTCTTCGGAATTCTGCGGCCGTTATGCTGTTCAGCTGGACTCGGATGATTTGTACAGCGGGCCATATACTCTGCAGAAGATGGTCGATCTATTGAATACTGGAAAGTACGCTATGGTAATCGGCTCTTACACCCTGGTCAACGACCGGTTGGAGGAGATCCCCCCTGGCCTTATTGATCATAGGGAATGGACGGATGCCAATGGTCATAATAATGCTTTACGCATCAATGGCCTGGGCGCTCCGCGCGCGTTTAATACGCTTCTACTTCGGAATTGCAAATTTCTAAATGTCGGCTATGGTGAAGATTACGCTATGGCTCTGAGCATATCCCGCCGCTACCGGATCGGAAGGATATATGAAAATCTTTATCTGTGTCGGCGCTGGGAGGGCAACACAGATACGGGCTTAAGCATTGAAGCATCAAATCGGAATAACGCCTTTAAAGACAGTATCCGCTCCATGGAAATCACGGCCCGCAAACAATTAAATACATCTGGGAGAGGCCGTAATAAGAGAAATGAAACCTGACATACAACGAAAGATATTTGCTTGCTTTGATGGAAACAGCAAGGCGGCATCTTTGGAGGGCTTGGCTCTTGAACTGTTAAGCCGACAGAAAAACACCTGGCGAAATTTGTCTGAATCTTATTCGGCGTTGGACAATGTTTCTGTGCGTGATCTGCATTGCGATGGATATTCCATAAAACTCCAACTTAACCATGGTCGTATCTTAAGCAGCGCTGCAAATCTCGATTTAAAATTTATTGAAAAGCGATCCTGTTTTTTATGCGTGGAACATCTTCCGGAAGAACAATCGGCTATTTTGTATGGCAATGAATTTCTCATCTTGTGCAATCCTGCCCCGATATTTCCCCAGCATTATACGATTGCCTCTGTTCGGCATGAACCTCAATTCATAGAGGGTTCCTTGGCAGCCATGTTTGCCTTGGCCAAAGATTTTGGAGCGCGGTTTCACGTCATATACAATGGTCCGTGTTGCGGTGCATCGGCGCCGGATCATTTGCATTTCCAGGCTTTTCTTGCAGGAGAGCTGCCCATTGAAAATGACATTAGGGATGAGCGGAAGCGTATTTTGGTGAAAAGTCATAAGGGTGTTTTTCTTTATAAAATGGAAGGAGTGGGACGCGCCGTACTGCTGTTGGAAGGAAATGACTGGAGGCAGGTTGAAGCTTATTTGTCAAGGATTATAAATGCCATCAAACGTTCTTTGAATGTATCCGACGAGCCTATGATGAATTTACTTTGTACATTTCACGAAGATATATGGCATGTCATGCTTTTCCCCCGCCGCAAACACCGTCCGGATGTTTATTTCCGTACAGATGCCGAAAAGATGCTGATCAGCCCGGGCGCCATAGACATGGCCGGCCTCGTAATTACGCCTCTTGAAAAAAATTTTACGAGACTGGATGTCTCCTTAATAAAGGAAATCTTCAGAGAAGTTTCGTCGGATGAAGGAATGGTGGCAGGCATTATCGAGGGTTTGTAACATCAAAGGCGCCCCGTGTTTTGGGAGGATCGTGGCAGACGTTTGGGCAAATTGCCCTTTATTTCCACAATCGGCCCATTTTCCATGTATTCGTAATCACCGTCATCATACAGGAAGTTTTCTTCACCGATAACCCATCGGTACAATTGTTGTGCATCATTCAGAAGGGGGGATGCCGGTATTCCGTAAACCCTCTTTTGCATGGTTTCATCGTAGAGACCAACGCATCCATGTGAAGCCGGACGTCCCGGAAGATCGCGGGCGTGAATCCAAAAGACCGCATTGTCGGGATCTACATAGAAGCGTAGGGCATAATCCATCGGATAGGGCATTTCTCCTTTTGGGGTTTTGTACAGGGATGATTCATGTTTTCGGTGATATGCGTCAATGCGAAAAATCCCTGTCGGTGTTGGATGCTGCTCGACTCCCGTAGCCGCCGGGAAAGAGAATTTTATCCTGCCGTACTCATAGGCGCCCAGCCACTGTTCACCAATATCAATCAGGATGTATTTTGCGTGATTTTGTGCCGGCAAGTAATAGGATGGCATGGGCGTATAATTTTTTATCTCTTCTATATTTTCGGGAACCTTGATGGTTATTCCCGGATAAACGTGACGACGGTCAATCCTGTCAAATCGGGCAACATAGCGCCAGTTTTCCCCAAAGAGCCTTTCCATGCTGTCCTGGGGCATGATGAAATATGCTTTCCATCTTATGGCACGCAAGCTGGGGTATTCTATCCTGCTGAGGTCTTCCTGATCCGGATCGTCGGGTCTGGCTGCCGGTTCGGAGATTGAGCGGGGGCATGAAAAGGCAAAAAGCACGATGAAAACTAATATGATGGCAAATGTAAAAAATTTTTCGCGCATACCCCTGAATATTCCGGCGGATATGATGTTTTACTCAAGGCTGGCACCAATTAGCATTTTTTGCCCTGAGGGTAAAGAGGAAAAGAAATCATTTGTTCTTCAGGAAAACGTATCTTTTCCTATAAAATCCTGGCGACCATTATGCCGGAATAAGTTTTATGGCTGGCGAGGTAACACTGGAGGGGTTCATCCGAGATGGTGACCTTCCCCTTGACCTTCGAGGCATTAAGAAGATGAACTTTTCCCTTGAGGCAGATGGCAAAACCAACATGGGCAATATCTAGCCCTTCTATGTTAGTGGTGATGGCGATTAAATCCCCATCTATAATCTTTTTTTCGATATGGGGCAGGCGGGACTTGGGTATGTAATACAGCAAACGACGTGATATATTTTTTTCAACAGCTCGTATTTTTCGGAAAATATCCTCACTCCCTAAAGCGGGATATTGCTCCCGATAGGTGGTCATGAAATGAAGCTTTTTTGATAGAGTTCGTCCGCCAAGACTTCTGGTTACGTTCGCAAGCAATCCCTTGCGTTGGTTGTCGAAAATCCAGTCGGAAAAATAGTGCAGACGGGATACATATTCGGAAACCGCTCCTTTTCGGTAACGAACCGTCTGAAGCAAAAATGCGTAATCATCAAAAGTCAACTTCCCATTTTTGATGAGCATGGCTAAAACCAGCGCATTTTCAACGAAGGTAACGCAGTCCATTTCTCTTAGGTTGATAACGAGTTTTTCCGGTTCTGCTGTTTCGAGGATGTAGGGTGCATAGGGAATGCCCATAAAGTATCGGCCTATCATGAGGATATTTTCTGGAGTGCATGAGAAGTCTTTTGTTGTGGACGATACATAGCATGATAGATTTTCGAATATTTCAACATCCTCTTGGCAGTAAACTAAAGGCAGTATATTTAAGACATGACACATATATGGAATTCGTCTTTGCATTGTTGTCGCGTTGAATTTGTATAACGCTGAAATATTATGCTTCAGGATGGATTAAGAACATCAAACCCCGTCTCCCTGCTTTTATTTAAGGGACCGGGGTTTAATAGAAATAATTTACGTTTACATCATAGATACTGAGTTATTTTGATTTTTTAACAGGAGCGGAAATCTTTTTTTTCGCAGGAACCGTTTTCTTTTTGGCTGCAGTTTTCGGCTTTGCCGCTTTCTTTGTGGATGTCTTTACCGTCGATTGGGCTAAAGCCTTTTTCTTTGCTTTACTAGCAGCGATTTTACCTTTGGCCATCGGTTTTTCACAGCAGATGATTTCACCCATGGCAGCTCCGCATTCATCGACAACGAGAACGACGCCGCATTCTTCACAACTTAACAAATCCCCCTTTTTGCCATTGCCATGCTTAATTTCCTCCTTGGTTAAAATTTTTTCGTCTTGCGGTGTGTGGCACTTACGATAAGTTGTTTTATCCAGCTATACTTGCAAGCTAACATACATCTTTTAGTCTCTGGAATCAAATTATATTCTCTTTCATAATGATTTTTTTGTTTTTTCCCCATTTTATGCAGAGTCCGTGGATTGCGAGAATGGCAATGCCGCCTTGAATTTCAAAGTTGGTGGAACCCTTGATTCCAATAATCTGCTTGGTTTTGATGCAACCGTAGATTGGGTGGGGGGGCGAATATCAGTTACGAGTCGCGCTATTACGGAATGAAAAATGAACTTGAAGCCAATAGGTATGGCGTATTGGCCGGAGTTGGATACACTTTTTGGATAGGAAAAAGCTTTAATCTAACGATAAACTTCGATCATTCAAGGCAGTTTTATGCCAGTGGAGATGTCAATTACCCATCCAATTCGCAATTTACGGCTCTGCATCTGGGGTTCGACTGGTATTGACCAGAGGGTTCGGTAGTAAGAAAAGCCTGATATTTATAATTTGATTTGACAATGCCGACCGAATTACGTATCGCTCCTTTGTGATTCCTATTCGTGATACTATAAAATCTCGACATTATCCTTTGATCAATATCACGTTAATTTGCGTGAATGTTGTTTTTTTCTTTGTACAAATATCTCAAGGGCCATTCCTGACAGAGTTTATGCTTTCTTATGGTCTTGTCCCGGCACATTATTCTAACCTTCGCGCATTTTTCCGGGCTGGTTTCATTCAACAGGTTTTTCCTTTCTTTTCGTATATGTTTCTGCATGGCAGTTTCTGGCATCTGTTGGGGAATATGTGGTTTCTCTATATTTTTGGGGATAATGTGGAAGATATACTGGGGCATGGACGGTATCTGTTTTTCTATCTGTTATGCGGGTTGATTTCTGGTGTTGTCCATATCTGGCTCAATATTGGCGCCGATGTGCCTGTCATTGGAGCCAGTGGCGCTACTGCCGGCGTGATGGGGGCCTATTTCATTCTTTATCCGCGAGCGCAGATAAAGACACTGATCCCTATTATTATCATACCTTTTTTTATGGAAATTCCCGCTGTGATTTTTTTGGGTATCTGGCTTGTGTTGCAGTTTATGAACGCAACCCATGCCTACGGAGCTATGGTAGGCATTGCCTGGTGGGCTCATGTGGGGGGATTTTTCTCCGGAATGGTTTATATCATTTTGTTTCTGTTAAAACGCCGATAAAAAGTTTTTGCTCCCGTATGCGTGGTTGGCGTTTCCAGAACCTTTCCTGATTCAGATTTTTGCAGATAACGGGCCTCGAGAATTTTACGGGCATTTTTGTTAATTTAATTATTTTGAAATATTAGCAGAAATTAATGAGGGCATTTTTAATAAAAATTTACTTATCTTCTTATAATGGCGCTTGTGGTTTGCAGTACATTGTGCTAAATTGCGCTGGCATTGCGCTTTAATTTTTAGGCGTCCTTATTTTTGAGGATAGGGTTGGAGGGGTAATTTCAGGCCTGTTTTGAAAAATTACTTTATTGAAGAAAGGGAGGTTTCATATGAAAAAATTCTTTGTTTTGTTGTCAGTGTTTGCGGTATTTGCGTTTGTGACGGTCGGTTTTGCCAGTCAGATGAATACAGGTTGCGGGGTCGGTAACATGATTTTCAAGGGTAAAGAAGGCTTGATGTCGCAGACAATGGCCATAACGACAAACGGTTGTTTTTCCAATAATCTTTTTGGCATTAGTTCGGGAACGGTGGATTGCAAGAAGGCAGGGGCCTTTGTCATGGATGAGAAGGTAAAAACATTCGTGGCTGATAACATGGATAATTTGGCCCAAAATATTGCCAGAGGAAGCGGCGAATATTTGAACACCCTGGCGGTCTTGATGGAGATACCGGAAGGTCAGCGGGCTGATTTTTACGCGAAACTTCAAACCAATTTTGCCAAGATTTATACGTCCGATACGGTCAGCCACCTCGACGTGGTTAAGAATATCGAAGTTGTAATGTAGCCATGTTAGAAACTTTGCTCTGATCATGAAACAACAGCAAGGGGGATACGGTTGGTGTAAGAAAAACGCATCCCCCTTTTTTTTTGCCCTGATGTTTTTTTCTCTTTTGGCGGGAAATGCCCCGGCAAACGAAGGCTCCTATGCCGACGCTCTCGTATTGTCGGCGCGTCAGAAAAAATTATATGATGATCCCTACTGGCATACCCTCCTTCACTATAAAAAGACCCTGTTCGGGTTGAGAAGCCTCATTGACGATCCTAAATTTTTCCTTGCCAGGGATGGAAAGACCAACCCTGCCGCGGAACTTGAGGCCACCATCCGCGCTTTTTTCCGGGATGACGACGGGAAAGCGAAGCATCCACTATGCAGGTTTGCGGCGCGCTGGGCATGGCTAAAGGAACAACTGTCAATTGATGTTTCAAAGCTGCCCGTCTCAGAGTGCCGACGCTTTGAAGACCTTGTCAGCCAGATAAAACCGGAATCGGTTTCTCTCGTTTTCCCCGCCTCGTATATGAACAACCCTGCCTCCATGTTCGGCCATACCATGTTGACCATTGATACGGCAGGCGGAAGCAAGCTTCTTTCTTATGCCATAAGTTATGCCGCTCACACAACGGAAAGCTTCGGGCCTTTTTTTGCTTTTAAAGGTATTTTGGGATTGTATCGCGGCTACTTCTCCACTCTTCCTTACTATACGAAATTGCAGGAATACAGTGATGTAAATTACCGTGATATATGGGAGTACCCTCTCAATCTCACGAAAGATGAAGTGTTGAAGCTTATCAGGCACGCCTATGAACTGGATGATATCTATTCCGACTACTATTTCTTTGATGAAAATTGTTCTTACCAGATTCTTTTCCTCCTGGATGCCGCACGACCATCCCTTCACCTGACGGATCAGCATAAGCCATGGGTGATTCCCCTGGATACCATCAGGCTTGTCGAGCGCAATGGGTTGATCAAGAAAAGCATTAATAGACCTTCCAAAACAACAAAAATCAGGCATATGGCATCGCTTCTTTTTCCCGATGACCGGGAAACGGCTCTTTCCATTGCAAAGGGAAACATAGCTCCGGATATCGTCATAAATAAACCGATTCCGGCGGATAGAAAAATCAACATCCTCAATCTGGCGTCGGAGTATCTCCAGTATCTTTATACAAGTCAGGAAATGTCTAAGGAAGTTTACGCCCATCGTTTTCTTGCAACCCTGAGGGTAAGAAGCTCTCTGGGCGCGTCTGAGCAGGAATGCGGCCATGTTCCTGCACCCGTGCCGCCTGAACAGGGACACCTCTCAAATAAAATAGGCGTCGGTTATGGCGTGAGGCGGCATGATGGTTTTGCGGAGGTGAGATACAGGGCAGCCTATCATGATCTGCTGGATGATGACGGAGGGTATCAAGAGGGAGCGCAGATTATTTTTTCCGGTATCTCCGCAAGATACTATCCTGCTGACGAAAAATTGGTTTTGCAGAAACTTGATCTTATCGATATTGCTTCCTTCACCCCGCGGGACATTTTTTTAAAGCCTGTTTCATACAAGGTTGCCACAGGACTGGTCCGGGAAGTGATGGACGATGGGCAGGATCATATGATCTATCGGCTCAACCCTGGGGGAGGATTTTGCTGGAAAACCGGCATGTTGGGGCTGACCTACGTTATTGCGGAAGCGGATGCGAATTTGGGAAGCCGCCTGGATAAAGGCTATGCCGTGGGTCTTGGCGGCGCCATGGGGTTTATCAAAAACTTGACATCACGCTGGAAAGCGTATCTATTGGCAAAAGACATTTATTATAACATGGGTGACAGGCACAATGCCTTTGAGTTATCTTTATTACAGAACATCACTGTTACAACAAATACTTCTTTAAGACTGGAAATTATATGGAGCAGAAAGCATGGTTTTGATGTTCTGAACGCAACCATTTTGGGCAGCCTCTTTTTCTAGGGGGGCGCGATAAAATAGCCAGGGGGGAAAACCCGATGTTTTTAAGACAGATAAAATTTCTGAAACTGTTGTCCATCATGCTTTTGGTGGTGGCGCTGGGAGGATGCATCGGAAAATTCATTTATTATCCGATGGAGGAAATAAGATTCACCCCGGCCGACCAAAACTTGTCGTATGAGTGGATAGAGCTGACTTCAAAAGACGGGACCAAAATATCAGGTTGGTGGATACCTGCCAGTCCGCAGCGGGGGGTTGTTCTGTTCTGTCATGGCAACGGCGGCAATATTTCCTATCTTGTGGATACCGCCGTAATTTTCCACCGCTTGGGTCTCAGTTCGTTGTTTTTCGATTACCGCGGTTATGGAAAGAGTGAAGGCTCTCCCTCTGAAGAGGGGACGTATCTGGATGCGGAAGCGGCTTGGTATTACCTTGTAGAAAACCGTAAGATTGCGCCGGAAAATATTATCATTGCGGGACGGTCGCTGGGCGGCCCTATCGCCGCCTGGCTTGCCTGCAGGCATAACCCCGGCTTGCTTATTCTGGAATCCACCTTCACCTCCCTTGCAGATCTGACCAGGGAACGTTTTCCGTGGTTCCCCCTGATTTTTGTTAGAAACTACCGATACGATACATTGCATTATCTCGAAGGGGTGCATTGTCCGGTGCTCGTTATTCATAGCCGGACAGATGAAGTGGCGCCTTTTCATCATGGACAAAAGTTGTTTGAGGCGGCCGGGGAACCAAAGATGTTTGTAGAAATTGAGGGCTCACACAATGTGGGATTTTACCGGAGCCTGCCGCACTATGAGGCTTCTTTGGAAGCTTTCATTTCGAAGTATTTGGAATCGGAAAAATGAGGACTGTAGTAAATTTCGTTGCCGTAATAACTTTCTTTTTGTCGATTAGTTTTTCTGCCGGCGCCGCGGAAAGAGCAAACCCTGCGTCCATTGAACTTCCGGAAGAAGCTTTTTCTTTGCTTGCGGAATCCTTTACGCAAGATTGCATTCTCTGTGCAAAGCAGATGCGGAAGGTGGCTTTTCGCATATTGACGAATCGCTTTAAGGCCGGGGATGTTATTCGGAGCGATGACTCCTGCTTGTTTGTGCGTTCTCCTCAATGCGGATTGCAAGAGTTAATGCTGACCTGCTATCCAAAAGCGCAAGAGAACGGCAAACCGCTTCTGTCTTTCCGGTTCCACACTGCCCAAAATAAGCTTGTTGGCATTGCCGAAAAAGATATTACCGCAAATCATTTTGCTGAGATATATTCAGCCGCGCCAGTGGGGGCTAGTTTTACAGGGGAGCTGGAAATCGTGCCTTTCCGTTATGGGGATGGAAAAACCTTCAATTATCATGTCAAGGAAAATGTTGTTGAGGTGCATTGCAAAATACGCTCCTTGAAACCTCTGGACAGCGCGGCCGGGGCGGAGAAATTATGATGAGATATTACAAAATTTGGTTTCCTTGATCTTTGGGTTGAAGGCAACTTACTGTTCTTCCTGAAGAGCCTCTACGGATTCTTCCGTGTCGTTCATTTCCGCTCTACCAAGCAGTTTCTGGGCTTCAACGGGTGGAATTTCCTGAACGGTTTTTAATTTTTTTTCGATGCCGCGGGAACGACGCACGGCATTTTCGATGTTATTGCCGGCTTCCTGTAGTTTCTTCAGGGTTCTGTCCAGGATTTCCCCGAAGCTGGCAAAATCCGTTTTCACGGCGCCAAGAATGGTCCAAACCTCGCTGGATCGCTTCTCGATGGCCAAGGTCCGGAACCCCATTTGCAGGCTGTTCAACAGCGCCGCCAGCGTTGTGGGGCCTGTAACGCTGACCCTATATTCTCTTTGCAAAAGCTCAAAAAGTCCTGTTCTTCGAAGCACCTCCGCATAGAGCCCTTCCATGGGCAAAAACATGATGCCAAAATCGGTCGTGTATGGGGGATCCAGATATTTATCCCTGATATTTTTGGCCATTTCCTTGATGATTCGTTCCAGTTGTTTTGATGCTTCCTCCACCTGGGCAGGATTGCCCCGTTCCTGGGCCTCCAGAAGCCTGAGATAGTCTTCTTGGGGGAACTTGGCGTCAATCGGCAGCCAGATCGTTCCATCCGTAGCCGCGCTGCGGCCCGGCAATTTGATGGCAAACTCCACCCTGGCGTTGCCCCCCTTTTTTGTAATCACGTTTCTTTCGTATTGTTCGGGTATCAATATCTGCTCCAGAAGATTGCCCAGTTGAATTTCTCCCAGGATGCCGCGGGTTTTTACGTTGGCAAGCGTCTTTTTTAGATCCCCCACCCCGGCGGCAAGGGTCTGCATCTCTCCCAAACCCTTGTGGACGAGTTCCAGGCGTTCACTGACAAGCTTGAATGATTCTCCAAGGCGCTTTTCCATGGTTTCATGGAGCTTCTCGTCAACGGTTGCCCGCATCTGTTCCAGCTTTTGGCTGTTTTCTTCCTGTATTTGCTGAAGTTTGGCTTCCACTGCTTCCCTGAGCTTCTCCAGCTTTTGCTCGCTTACCTGTGTCATGTTTTTGAGTTGTTCCGAAAAGATGTCCAACTGGCTTTTTTGCATGCTGCCGATGTCCATCATACGCTTGAGCTGAGCTTCGCTAAAATCTCTCAAAGAGCCGCTCATCTCTTCACGTGTCTGCTTGTTGTTTGAGGATGATTCCTCGCGGTTTCTGGCCATTTCCTCACGAAGCAGCCTCTCTAAACGTTCGCGATCGGTCTCAAACTGGTCCACTCTGTTTTTTATTCCCGATAATCGTATCATCGCAACCGCAAGCAGCAAGGAAATGATCAGAACAATAAAAAAAACAATATACGAAATCGTCATAATGCTTACCTCTCTTATCTGGCCGGCGCGATGAAGTAGCCTGTTTAAAGCCACAGGGAGAAATGGACATCGCGCTCCGATGCGGAATATATGGAAAAGGCAGATGCAAGTCAATGTTAAGAATAAGGGGAGGATGGAAAACCAACAGTATGCAAAGCTTTCATTTGATAAGACACTATGAATATATATTGCCATCTTCTTTTATGTGGTATAGATACGGGCGCTGGATATCCGCCGGATTTGCAGCAGAGCTTGAAAAGGACAGGTTTTAAATGCTCATCTATAACTTTTTCTTGTTCATGGCGGCCTTGCTTGCCGTTCCCTATTATGGCATGAAGATGCTTTTAACGGGCAAGTACCGAAGAAGTTTCCGCGCCAAATTTGGATTTGTAAAATCCGGCTTGGTTGAAAAAATGCAGGGAAATCCGCGGATATGGATACATGCAGTGTCTGTGGGGGAAGTAACCGCCGCCGCCCCGATTATTGACGCGCTCAGATGCCGTTTCCCGGAAGCCTGCCTTGTCCTTTCCACCGGCACGGAAACAGGGCAGGATATGGCAGGTAAATTGACGCAATCCGCCACCGCCACCATTTATTATCCTTTGGACATTCCTTTTGTTGTTCGAAAGGTTCTTGATCTGGTTAAACCGGACGTTTTTGTGGCAACCGAAACTGAACTCTGGCCCAACTTTATTCGCATCTGTCGGGCGCGGCGCATCGGAATCGTTATGGTCAACGGTCGTCTCTCTCCGGGCTCATTTAAGGGGTATATGGCAACACGCTTCTTCTGGAAGAGCGTAATAGGCGCGGTAGATGAGGTCGGGATGATTTCAGAGGGCGATGCGGCGCGGATGAGAGCGCTGGGCATGGAACCGGCAAGGGTGCACGTGATGGGCAATGCCAAGTATGACAGCCTGGCGGCAAAGGCGTCCGCCGGCGTAAGGAAGGAGATTGCAGGCAGGCTGAACATCGCTGAAACGGAAAAGGTCTTTGTGGCGGGCAGCACCCACGAAGGGGAAGAAAAGATCGTCCTGACCGTTTATGGCAAACTTCTGAAAACATACCCTGAGTTGACATTGATTCTCGTTCCCCGGCACATTGAGCGCGCTGGAAATGTCATTGCCTGTGTAAAGGAATATGGCTTCGGGGGCGACTTTATCAGCATGACGGAGATCAACAGGGGAAAGAGACGCCGCAGTGAGAAGGTTGTTGTTGTTGATGTAATCGGAGAGCTTTTTAAAATATACAGTTTAGCCGGCGTGGTTTTCTGCGGCGGTTCCCTTGTGCCGAAGGGAGGCCAAAATATCCTTGAAGCCGCAGCATGGGGGAAAGTTGTTTTTTATGGGCCCTTTATGGATGACTTCAAAAATGAACGGGCGCTTTTGGAGGAAAGCGGCGCCGGCGGCACGGTTGGAAACGGCGCTGAACTGCTTGACGCCATACTGAAAGTCATGGCCGATCCGGAAACGGCCGAGCAGATAGGGGCAAAAGGGAAGGCAATGATCGCAGCAAATATGGGAGCTTCACGAAGGTACGTTGATCTTATTGAAACAGTCCTCGCAAGAAATCCGTCCCTGCCTGCCAGACGGATGACACGATTAAGACACGATTAATGAAGGCCCTATGTTGAGGCGCGCCTCAAATATTCTTCCCAACGGGTGTCCACCCAGTTCTGCAGCTGAGCAACCTGTTCGGCGCTGATCTTGCTGAAACGACCCTGCCGTTCTATGTAGGCGATCACGGGCAATTTATTGCCCCTCTGGGCTAAAGTTTTGCTTCTGCCCGTGAGCTGGAATTTGCCGTCTTCGATTTCAAAAAGGACAACCATCCCTGTTTCAACGGCCAGTCTTCCTATCTTAACGGTGTCCCTGGGCGGATAAACCCATCCCGGCGGGCAGGGCGCCGAAATCTGGATATAACGGGTTCCCTTTATGCGCTTGGCTTTCACAAATTTGTCATAGAGATCAACGGGATAGGACGACGATACGGAAGCCAGATAGGGAATGTCGTGGGCCTCCATGATTTTGAGCATATCTTTTTTATGCTCCTGCTTGGTTAAGAATGGCGTTGTTGTTGTCAGGGCGCCGATAGGGGTGGCGCTGGAACGTTGTGTTCCTGTATTCATGTAGCCTTCGTTGTCGTAACATACAAAGATAAAATCTGTTTCTCTTTCCGCCGCGCCGCTCAAAGATTGTATGCCGATGTCAAATGTTCCGCCGTCTCCTGCAAAGGCCACCACAGTGATATCCTGTCGGTTTAGAGCCTTCAATCCGGCCAGTATCCCCGACGCTGAAGCGCCTGTGCTGGCGAAGGCGCAGTTCAGGCAGGGAATGACTACCGATGTAGTCGGGTATAGGCCGTGAAGAACGGTTAGACAGCTTGCCGGTATGGTCAGGATCGTGTTTTTTCGCAGGGCCTTTAAGGCATAGCGATAGGCCAGCGAAAGGCCGCATCCGGAACAGGCCCTGTTTCCCGGCAGCATGTACTCTTCTATATTGACCTTAAAAAGGCTTTCCGGCATCGCTTTATCCCGTGAAGCAATTGATCCATGTTGTTTTCGGCTCTCGGATTCCCGACGCGATGATTTTCAAGGAATCCTCTGAGGCTTCTACAAGCTCCCGCGGCTTTACGTCTCTTCCCCCCAGTCCCGCAATATAGTTATGGACTGGAACACGAATATCTGTGCTGTACAAAGCGGCCTTGAGATCGGTGCAAAGAGCGCCTTCGTAACCATAGCTGATGTCTTTTTCAAACACAAGAATGGCTTTTGCCTTGTTGAGGGCGATTCGGACCGCTTCTTTGGGGAACGGCCTGAAGACGCGTATTCCCACAACGCCCGCCTTTATGCCCTTATCTCTCAGTATATCCGCGGCCGTTGTAGCCTCCGTAGCCATCGATCCCATGGATGTCAGAGCCACCTCGGCATCCTCCATCCTGTAAGACCAGAGCATTCCGCCGTGGTTCCGCCCGAAGGCATCGGCGAAAAAATCGTTTGCGGCGATAATGGAGGCGGCGCTGTTTTCAAGAGCCGTTTGCAGTTTGTAGCGCAGTTCCATATAGCCATCACAGAGAACTCCCCTGTCGTCATACCGCCTCCATGGAAAGGTTACAGGATTGATGTTTCGAGGCTCATCCGGTGAAAGAATGGTATGCGGTTTATAGGGAGGCAAGAAATCCTTTACCGCCTCGGCTTCAGGCACCTCGATGGGCATCATGGTATGGGATAAAACGAATCCGTCGTAGCAAACCATGACGGGAACATAAACGGCCTCTGCAATCCGATATGCCTGGATGAGGGTGTCGATGATTTCCTGGTTGTTGCGGCAATAAATTTGAATCCATCCCGTATCCCGCTGGGCGATGGCGTCTTGCTGGTCGTTGAAAATGGACCAGGGGGCGCCGACCCCGCGGTTGACACAACACAGCACAATAGGCAGTCTGGAGCCGGCGGCCCAGTGAAGCTGTTCGTGCATATACAACAATCCGTGGGAACTGGTTGAGGTAAAGGCCCTGGCGCCGACGCTGGAGGCGGCGATGCAGACGCTTAGAGCGGAATGTTCGCTTTCCACGCGGACGTATTCGGCTTTCAATTGTCCCTGCTCAATGAACCGGGAAAGCGTTTCCGTAAGGGAAGTTTGCGGCGTTATGGGATAGGCTGACACAACCTGCACTTGGCAGAGCATTGCGCCGATGGCGGCAGCCTGGTTGCCTGTGACGATCTGAATGTCAGTCATCTTTTCCTTCTTCGTTTATCATGGCAATGGCCTTTGCGGGACATTCTTCAGCGCATATACCGCAACCTTTGCAATAATCAAGATCGATGCTTATCGGGATGGTTGCTGTGATAACTCCATCCGGACAGTAAAGCCAGCAGAGAAAACAGGCCGGCTTTTTCTTGATGAAGGGGATGCACTTGTTGTGGTCGATTGTCGGCCGCTTATCGCGCCAATCTCCCGTTTTGCCGGCTTCTCCGATAGCCGGTCTGCACATAGCGGATATGTTGTCATCTTTTTTCGTCATGTCAAACTATACGGCTGCCTTTACCGATGTTTTCTCAAAGGCGTCCCTCAGCGTCAAGATATTTCCCGTGACGACACCGGCGGGCAGTTTTTTTTTAAAGATTGTTTCGATGGATTCCAAAGACACAAGGGCGGTGGCCCTTGCAAAAGCGCCAAGCAAAGGGGTATTGACGATGGGAGCGTCTTCTTTGATTAGATGGCGCGATAAAGCAATGGCCGAGGCGTTGACTACGGCAATGTTGAAGCAACCCGGCACAGCAAGGTCTTCTGCAGACAATGGCGTGTTTAAAATGATAAAACCGCCGGATTTTAAGGAAGAAAAGACATCAACAACCTTCAGGATGGATGCATCCAATACAACCGCCGTGTCTGCCGTTTCGATTTGCGCAAAGGTGCGTATGGGTTCGCGGGAAATCTTTGTGGAGGCGGTAAGCGGCGCCCCCCGGCGTTCGGGTCCAAAAGTGGGGGCGGATGTCACCCCCTTGTAACCTTCGAGGTAGGCGGCTTCAGCCAGGATTTGGGCCGCCACAACAACCCCCTGGCCGCCCCTTCCATGCCAGATTACTTCATACATCTGTGAGACCCCTCAAACGCGGCATCAACATTAAAAAAAAGAAAAAAGCCACGGAATGCGCCGTCGCATTAGCAACCGAACCCCATGTAGAACAAAAATGCGAAGATGTCAACGGGTAAAATATACGCGAATTGCCTCATAAAAAATGTTACCGAAAGGAGAATCGGAAACGGAGGTTTATATATATGAGTCCACAGTCAAAAGAAGAGTATTTTGAAGTTCTTTATAAGCGATATAAAGAAGCAACCCGTAAAGAAAAGACAGTTATCATCACTGAATGTTGCGCTGTCTGTGGTTATCATCGGAAACATGCGATCCGGCGGTTAAGAGGATATAAACGATTTACCAAGCCCAAAAGGAGAAAGAGAACGGAACTTGTCAATGAAAATGAGACACCTCCGACAAAAATTTAGTGTACCGCC
>DHHR01000032.1 GCA_002403385.1 Syntrophaceae bacterium UBA4767
GATTCAACGAAATGCAAAGCAAAATAGACCAAATGCCAAGAATAAATATTTGACCCTACTGCTCACCCAAAAAGATTACCCTGCTTCGGTAACATCTTTTGTGAGGCAACGTTCTCACCACACGCTCTTCTTTCGGTAACATTTGTTAATGAGGCAACAGGGCGTCGAATCGTCTTAGATTACAATTGGGCTGTATCCTCCCGCTCATTGCGTTCATACTCTAGCGGCAATAATCTTATTGACATGCGACAGTTCGCTTAATATACTTCATCCGACAAAGATAAACTTCAGTACCGATATAAAAACATTTTTTCGGAGGCAACAAAAAAATGGATAGGAAAATATTTCCACTAATCTTACTTTTTCTGATAGTGGTTATATCATGCGTATCAGCCGGCGTTTCACCTTATCGTGAAGGTTCCAACACGGAACAGGTAACCAACCTGACAGTGCAGGACGAACAACGTCTGACCAAAGAAGCGCTGCCGAAAATACTTAAGGATTATCCGCCAGCTAAAAATCAGGAACTGCAAGAGTATATTTCCGCTTTGGGAATGAAAATTGTCAGGGCCAACAAGCTGGAAGGAAATCCCTATCATTACACATTTACAGTTGTTGATGTTGCCGATATCAATGCTTTCGCCATGCCTGCCGGAACAATATTTGTAATGGCGCCTCTAATCGCCACTGCTTCCAATGAAGCAGAACTTGCCGGCGTCGTTTCTCATGAAATCGGCCACGTTGTTGCCCGACATACCGCGAAGAGAATGTATGCCATGGAAAAAGCTCAGAACAAAACATGGTTATATGCAGCTGGGGGCGCAGCCGCCGGTGCGATTGTCGGTTATGGTTTGGGAAGGCTTATCTGTAAGGAGGGCGATTCCGCCTGCCACGCAAAAGCGGCTTTGTGGGGCGGCGCGCTAGGAGTGGGGGGAGGCCTTCTTGCACAGAAATATCCATTTCTGGTTAATTCCCGTGAAGATGAAATGGAGGCCGACCGTCTCGGTTTCAAGTATGCCGTGGCGGCGGGGTACGATAAAGATCAGGTTGGTAAATTTTACGAGAAACTTCTGGAAATAGAAAAAAGCGGGAATAAAAGCGGCAGCGTTATTATCAAAAATCTCTCCGATGCCTTCAGCACACATCCGCCCAGTGAAGAAAGAGTCAGGCAGATGAATGAATTGGCTGCTCAAAGCCCTGCAAGAAAAGCCGTCACCAACACCCCGGAATTTGACAAAGCTAAACAGATTGCTGTGGCGATGAAAAAAAAATAGGTTTTTCTCATTTCAAGCGGGTAACCACCTTCGACAAGCTCAGGATGACAAAAAGGTGTCGCCCTTCGACAGGCTCAGGATGACATGAGGATGTCATGGTGAGCTCGTCGAACAGTCGAACCATTACCCGCGCCCTCTCCCCGCCTTTTTCAAGTTCTTACGACACTACCCAACATGCTTTTTAAAGGAGAACTTGCTGCTCAATGAACAGGATTTGTCTCCCTTTAGAGCTCTTAGAATTTGCAAGCTTGTTTGTGGTGTCTTGACAGCCTTTTACCGTTATGATTTCCAAACAAATGTGGCGATTAAGATAGATATGCTGCAGCGACTGAATGATATCCTGATAGCAGCGACGGGTGTCTGCAATTTTAGTCGTGAGACTTTTCTGGTGGTGATCGTACAGAAAGGTAACCACGCCGGCTATTTGTTTGATCGTTCTTATCCCGATCTTTGGCTATCAGTTTTGGCGGATCAAATCATGAATGAATTCCGAACGGTTCGTGCGATTTTCTTCCTGAAGCATATTCTCGAAGTTTTCAAAAAGGTCTTTTATCGAAAGAAACGCTGAATCTGATCCCATCAAGGAAAGGGAGAAAGGAGCATAAGCGCATCCACGACAACGGGTCGGTCATCTTCAATAAGCACGGGGTTTAAGTCAATCTCGGCGATTTCGGGATGTAGCAGGCCAATGAAGCCAACTGTCTGGATAGCGCTGCAGAGTTTGGCCTTATCCACTGCCGGCATCTTGCGGAAAGGGCCAGTAAGTTTCTTTGCACGTATGTCGGCGATCATTTCCCGGGCTTCCGTTAGGCTCAATGGCGCCGCACGGAAAGTTGTATCCGCGAAGGCTTCCGTGAAAATTCCCCCCAGTCCGAAAAGAAGGCAGGGGCCAAATCCGGGGAAGCGAGTCATGCCGATGACGAACTCCCGGCTGCCTGCGATCTGCTCCTGAATGAGAATAGGAACATCGCTTCCTACGGCCTTGCGGATACTGCGAAAGCGCTTCTGAACATCCGCCTGCGTTTGAACGTTTAAGGCAAGCAGTCCCTCGCCCGTTTTGTGCATGATTTGCCAGCAACAGGCCTTGACCACTACGGGAAAGCCGATGGTCTCTGCCGCCATTGCCGCTTCTTTTTCTGTTTGAACGAGTATTTCTCTGGTCACCGGTATGCCGTAGGCAGACAAGATCTGCTTGCCCTGATATTCATCAAGAGCTTTCTGTCCTTTTTCCATGGCTTCTTGGATAAGCACGGCAGCTTTCTTGTTTTTGCGCGGCAGCTTTGGCGCAACGATGGCCTTACGGTCACGGATTTCCTTGTGCCGCAGCAAAGAAACCATGGCCCTGGCAGCCTTTTCGGGAGAATCAAAGGCAGGAATATCATGATCTTCGTAAGCTTTAACATAATTGTCATCCCTGCCAGAAAAACAGGAAATTGCCAAGGGTATTTCATATTTCCATGGAAGTGAAACCATTTCCGAGAGATCCATGCTATCCAAAAACTCTACGAGTTTATCC
Organism: Syntrophaceae bacterium UBA4767; assembly: GCA_002403385.1. Classification (GTDB taxonomy): domain Bacteria; phylum Desulfobacterota; class Syntrophia; order Syntrophales; family UBA4767; genus UBA4767. The sequence goes on from DHHR01000032.1 coordinate 2,791, forward strand.
AGAGAAATATCGATAAGGTTTCCCACATGGGGATAGGTTTCCTTTATCCAGCTTGAACCCATTGGTCCGTGGATAATAACCCCGTCCACCTCTTTGCTTTCCATAACCAGTTGGGGAATGGTTTGGGTCAGCAACTGGGTGTCGGTTGTGAACGTCATATCCACCGGATTAGCGCTGGAAGCGTGGACAGCGATGTGCTGACGAATCCGCTTCTGGAGTCCCTCCGAAAACGGCGGCACGATCATGCCGCCACGATCAGCGGTATGGGAGATGGCTGTTCCCGGGCCTCCTGAATGTGTGACCACTCCCAACCGGTTTCCCTTCAATGGCGGTTGCGTGGCCAATGTCCAGCCATGAGCGTAAAGGTCCTCGATAGAATGCAGGCGGATGATTCCGGCCTGTTTGAATATCCCGTCATACAGGATATCGGGCCCGGCCATGGCGCCCGTATGACTCTTGGAAGCCCGCTTGCCCGATGCGGATCCCCCCACATACTGAGCAAGCACAGGCTTATGAGGCGTGATCTTCTGGGCGACTTCAATGAAGTGACGGCCCCGGCGAAGGCCCTCGATGTATAAGATGATGGCCCTTGTGCTCTTATCTTCACCAAGATATTCCAGGGCGTCAACAATATCAATATTGGCTTCGTTTCCCACGCTGATAGCCTTGCTGAAACGTATGCCCCTTTTCCTCAAATAATCGAGAGTTTGTGTAATGTAAGTGCCGCTTTGCGTGGCCATGCCCAGATAGCCTGGTCTTTTATCAAGCACGCTGACAGTTAGATTGAGAGGAAGTTGCGAATTAATAATTCCCATGCAGTTCGGACCCAAGAAACGCATTCCATACTTCTGTGCTACTTCGGTGAGCTTGTTTTCCAGATTTTTGCCTGCAGCGCCTATTTCCTTGAAGCCGGCAGAAATAACAATCGCCCGTTTGGTCCCGATCTTTCCAAAAGACTCAAACAGGGAAATCACCTGATTTGTAGGCACCACGAGCATGGCAAGATCCGGCGCTTCCGGCAAGCTCTCCACAGAGCGATAAGCCCTATGACCCAGCACCACCTTTTCCTTGGGATGGATAGGATAAAATTTACCCGGAAAGCCATCTTTCAAGATGCTCAAGGACTGCATGGTTCCCATTTTTTGCCAGTTGTTGCTTGCGCCGACAGTGGCGATGGATTGGGGATTCATCAGCAAATGCAACGGATTTTCGGACATGAGTCGCCTCCTTGCATAGATTGGTCGAACTTTAGGTGATTGGTCACATACTGTCAAGAATAAAACAGCAGTATCTTCAGAAAATCGCCTTGACAAGACAATGAAATCTTTCTAACTATACGCTTAGCTGAAAGAGGGGAGTCTGTTATGCTGGGTTCTGACGTGAGGAAGCATATTTATGATGTTGTTATTATCGGCGGCGGGCCGGCAGGATTGACGGCCGGAATTTATGCGGCACGAGCCGCCATGAAGGTCTTGATTCTGGAGGGAACAAGCACAACCAGTCAAATTACCATGACGGATCTCATTGAAAATTTTCCCGGTATCCCTGAAGGGATCAGCGGATTTGATTTGATCAATCGCTTCAAACGACAGGCGCTTCAATTCGGCGCCGTGGTTGAAACCGGTGACATCATAAAAATAATGAAAAAATCCTCGGGTGCGATCCCCAGTTGGGAAGCGGCGACACCAGGGGGCAGTTATGAGGGCTTGTCTTTAATCGTCGCCACGGGAGCATCGTGGAGAAAGATAGGCGTGGAAGGCGAAGAACGCCTCATCGGCAAGGGCGTATCCTACTGTGCCACCTGTGACGGCCCTCTCTATCGAAATCGGGAGGTTGTAGTAATCGGAGGGGGGAACGCCGCCATTCAAGAGGCGTTGTTTTTAACGAATTTTGTCAAAAAAGTTACGGTTGTTCATCGCCGTGATCAGCTGCGAGCTGATGCGGTTCTTCAAAAAAAAGCTTTCAGCAATTCAAAGATCGAATTCGTCTGGCATGCCGTTGTTAGCAGAATTATAGGAAGCAAGTTTGTTGAAGCCGTAGATATCAAAAACGTAGAGACCGGAGAGATTAGGACCATTCCGACAGATGGCGTTTTTGTTTTTATCGGACAGGCGCCGAATACGGATATCTTAAAAGATGTCGTGAAATTGGAAAAGGACGGCGCCATCATTACGGATGAGAACATGCAAACCTCCGCTTCCGGTATTTTTGCCTGTGGGGATTGCATCCGCAAGCTCCTGCGGCAGGTCATTACAGCCTGCGGAGACGGCGCCACAGCAGCCCATTCCGCTCAACTATACGTGGAGGCGCTGAAGGGAAGCTCCTATGGAATTTGATCGGCTCATCTATTACTGGCAACATCTTCCCTTTCATATCAATCCAAGTCTCTTCGCTTTGGGTTCCTTCCAAATCCGCTACTACAGCCTCATGTATGTGGTAGCCTTTTTTTTGACCTATACGCTTGTTTTATACCGCCTCCGGCATGATGGTTATGACTATAAAAAGGAAATGATTCAGGATTATGCATTCTGGGCGATTCTGGGAGTCATTCTGGGGGGGCGGCTGGGATATGTTTTTTTCTATAATTTTGCCTATTATATCCAGCATCCATTGGAAATTATTTTACCTTTCGAATTTTCTCATGGGATTCGTTTTGTGGGTATCATGGGAATGTCCTATCACGGAGGCGTCATCGGGGTGACTTTGGCGACCATTTTCTTTTGCAAGAAGCGTCAGGTTGATATCTGGCGATTTGCTGATCTTCTGGCTTCAGCGGCCCCTTTAGGTTACACCTTCGGGCGGATCGGGAATTTTATCAATGGCGAACTCTATGGACGGGCAACATCAGTTCCATGGGGAATGTACTTTCCTCTGGATTACACGGGCAAGCTTCGTCATCCATCTCAACTCTATGAAGCCTTTTTTGAGGGGTTTTTTCTTTTTGTAATCCTATGGGTAATCCGAAAAAAAAGTTTTTTTGATGGGTTTCTGATTGCCTTTTATCTGATCGGATACGGTGTAGTGCGTTTTTTTATCGAGTTTTACCGAGAACCGGATATCCAGGTGGGTTTTATATGGAATTTTCTGAGTATGGGACAGGTTCTATGCATCCTGATGATGCTGGCAGGCGCCGGTGTTCTTCTCTATACACGAGGCAGGAGGATCGAGGGCAATGCGTCGTAAAAAACTTGTCATCATAGGCGGCGGAGCCGGCGGAGCTTCCGTTGCAGCGGAAGCGAAGCGGAGGAACCCTGCGCTGACAATTACCATTGTAGAGCAAGGGGCGTATGTTTCTGTTGCTGCCTGCCCGATGCCTTATTACATCGGTGATGTAATCAAGGATCAAAATCATCTCATTGCTAGAACTCCGGAGGAATTTCGAAAGGGTGGGATTGAAGTTCTGACGAATACTACTGCAGTGGAACTGGACACTGATCAGCGTGTAGTTAAACTATCCAGCGGAAGGGGGCTTTCCTACGATTATCTGGTGCTTGCCACGGGATCGAAAGCTCAGCGTTTAGGAATTTCGGGGGAAGATTTGGAGGGTGTTTTTACGTTTAAAACGCTAGCCGATGCGTTCAGAATGAAATCTTATTTGACCAGTCGCCACTGCCGGAAAGCGGGTCGGAATATCGGTGATGTTCAGATGAGCTTCCCCGGGGTGGTAGGCGCCCAGTCTTTTAGAATTTTCAATCTGGAAGTAGCCGCCGCGGGGCTAGGGGAGAAGGAAGCTGCCGATAGTGGTTATGAACCGGTTAGCACAATAATTTGGGGCAGTTCGATTGCTAAAGTTATGCCCGGAGCGAAGAGTCTAGGCATTAAGTTACTTGCTGACAAAATTACGGGACAATTACTAGGCGCTCAAAGTGTGGGAGAAATTGGTGCAGTAAACCGGATCAATGCCCTGTCGGTGGCGCTCTGGTCGGGGCTGAACATTGATGATATAGCCAACCTTGATCTAGCCTACAGTCCTTTCTTCAGCGGGCCGTGGGATGTCATTCATATTGCCGCCCAAAATCTAAAGAAACAGATGACTATTTAGACAATCAATCACACGAATTTTATAGCTAGTTTTCCTCAAAAAAGACGCGATATATATCCGAAGGGTTTTACCTCAAAGCCCTAAACAGCAAAATCGTGTATTCTGAGTAGTACTTTTTCATAACAGAATCCGCTTACCATATTTTATGTTTATAGATAAAGAAAAAAAGGCGCTAATTGGCCTTAAATATATCATGTAATAAATGATATTATACAGTCTAAATAATTGTATTAACAGCTTTATACCAATATTACATGCATGATAATTATACAATATAAAATTATATCGACTTTGTTATGTTTATTTGATATTTTGTATAATAATATCTGGAGATTTTAGGAGTGTTATGTGTGGTTAACTAGCGTTGAATTAATTGAAAAAGCAGGGATATCTAGAGCGACATTAAACAATTATATTAAATATGGACTGATACCGAAGCCTGTCGTTAAAAGGCCTGAAAATGTCCAAAAACGTCAGATTAAAAGGGTGGGATACTTTCCTGAAAGTGTTTTGAAACGTATCGAACAAATAAGGAACTTAAAAAAAGATGGCCATAAGATGGAAAATATCATTGACAGATTAAAGTTAAAGGATGCTGAAAAATTAAAAGAAGATCTATCAGAAAATGAAAAGCAAAAGGTAATTTCGAGCCAAGAAATAGATAATTTCATCAAATCACATCTCTCTAATATATTAGTATTAAAACTCATTTTAAAAGAGCTGGAAAAATCATCTTCGTTTAACCTGTCACGGGAAGATTATATACAAGTGGCAATAAAAATTTGGCATTTGTTACAATGCATTTCTGTGTCTTCGAATTCTATGCAAAGTGACACTTGAATTTTGTGCGAGGATGTTTTTGCTGGTAGGTAGGTCATTCCTTGACACAAGATATAATACATCACCTAAACTAGAAAATACTTGATGCAAGGTGGGTTTGTTGTTAGTATGCGCCCACTAAAGATGGTTTGAAAAATTGATTATGAAATATGAGAGTTGTCGTTCAAAGAGTTCATAAAGCTAGTATTTTAATTGACGAGCAAGTATACTCCTCTATTGATAAAGGTTTAGTAGTTTTTCTGGGGATAGAGAAAAATGATAGTGATGCCGACATAAATTACTTAGCTGATAAAATTGTCAATTTGAGAATTTTTGAAGATTTAGAGGGGAAAATGAACCGTTCTGTTCTTAATGTAAAAGGAGAAATTCTTATTGTTTCGCAATTTACACTTATGGGAGATTGTCGGAAAGGCAGAAGGCCATCATTCTTCCGAGCGGAAACTCCACAAATATCCAAAGAAATTTACGATCGTTTTATCAAGAAAGTTAAAGAAAAAGTTCATCATGCGAGCACAGGAAAATTTCAGGCTATGATGAACATTGAAATGGTCAACAATGGACCTGTAACGATTATGCTTGATAGCAGAAAGGCATTTTGAGATATAAGTGGCGGGGGAAAACAAGAAGATACCATTTTATGATATTCGAATTGATAAAGAAGGCATTTGGTATTACAAGGGCGCCGAGATGTTCAGGCGAGAGATTGTCGAATTATTTTATCGACATCTCAAAAAAGACGAAGCAGGCAAGTATCTAATAGAGCTAGAAAATGACTGCTGTTACCTTGAGGTTGAAGATACAGCATTTGTCGTAAAGTCTGTTTTTTGTAGTGAATACGAAAATGGATATCAATTTTTCCTTTTACTGTCTGATGGAACAATCGAGAAGCTTAATCCCGATAAAATATGGATAGGTCAGGATAATGTGCTTTATTGTAAAATAAAGAGCGGTCCATTTGATGCTCGTTTTTCAAGAGCAAGTTACTATCAGCTGGCTGAATATATCCAATATGATCCTCAAAAAGATGTTTATTTCCTGTTAGTTGATGGAATACCATATTATATTAAGCAGAATAGAAGTTGAAATTATGGCTGTTTCAAGTAAGTGCTGGAGGGAGGACTGTCATGTTAGATGAAAATATCAGAGAGGCTTTAACTTTTGATGATCTGCTTCTTATACCGGCACAATCAAATATACTACCAAAAGATGTAGAAACTTCCACCTGTTTAACAAAAAATATAATTTTAAATATACCCATTATCAGCGCCGCAATGGATACAGTCACTGAATCGTCAGCGGCTATTTGTATGGCCAGAGAAGGTGGAATCGGGATTATTCATCGTAATATGAGTATTGAGCGACAGGTGCTTGAGGTAGATAAAGTAAAAAAATCGGAAAGCGGCATGATCGTAGATCCGATAACTATTGAACCGGAGCAAAAGGTTCATGAGGCCTTGAAACTAATGAACGAGTATCGGATATCAGGAGTGCCGGTGATTAAGAACAGAAAACTTGTGGGTATTCTTACAAATCGTGATCTTCGGTTTGAAGCGAACTTAGATCAGCCAGTATCGAATGTAATGACAAAGGATAATTTAGTCACGGTTTCCTCCAACATTTCTTTGGAAGAATCAAAAAAACTGCTTCATAAACACAGAATAGAAAAACTTCTTGTCGTTGATGATGATTTCAACCTTAAAGGATTGATTACAATCAAAGATATTGAAAAGATAAAGAAATATCCATTGGCATGTAAAGATCACTTGGGACGGTTAAGAGTAGGAGCTGCCGTTGGGATTCTTGATAGGGAAGAGAGAGTGGATGCCTTAATGACAGCAGGCGTTGATGTTCTTGTAATAGATACATCTCATGGACACTCGAAAGGCGTTATAGACGCTGTGCGTGATACAAAGACTGCAATCGAAGCTGTTCATGACACAAAAAAAATTTTTCCAAGATGCGAATTGATTGCAGGGAATATTGCTACTTCCGAAGGCGCAAAGGCTCTCATCGATGCAGGTGTAGATGCTATAAAGGTGGGCGTTGGTCCCGGTTCAATATGCACAACAAGAGTCATTGCGGGTGTGGGTGTTCCTCAAATGACGGCAATCAGAGACACCTATAAGATGGCGATGAAATATGATATTCCTGTAATAGCGGACGGAGGTATAAAGTATTCCGGCGATATTGTAAAAGCGCTTGCCGCCGGTTCTCACACCGTGATGATTGGGGGTTTATTTGCAGGCACCGAGGAAAGCCCGGGTGAAACAATACTCTTTCAGGGCAGAAGCTACAAAGTTTATAGAGGCATGGGATCCATCGAAGCGATGAAAATGGGCAGTAAAGACAGATATTATCAAGACGATATGGAGAGCAGTTTGAAATTGGTTCCGGAAGGTATTGAGGGTAGGGTGCCTTTCCGCGGGTCCTTGTCCGCCAGTATTCATCAATTGGTGGGTGGGTTGAAGGCAGGCATGGGTTATGTTGGATGCCGGACGATTGCAGAACTAAGGGAAAAAGCGAAGTTCATTAAGATTACCTCGGCAGGTCTCAGAGAAAGCCACGTCCATAATGTTATCATCACAAAAGAAGCCCCCAATTATTGGTTAGATTAACCTCATATCATGAAACACACCGACTTTGTTCACCTCCACATTCACACCCAGTATAGTCTTCTCGATGGAACCATTCGTCTGGATGATTTATTCAAGAAGGCACAGGAGTATAAAATGCCTGCCGTGGCCATTACGGATCATGGGAACCTGTTCGGAGCCGTTGATTTTTATAAGCATGCATATAAATATGGCATAAAACCCATTATTGGTTGCGAGCTTTATGTGGCGCCAGCCAGCCGTTTTGATAAAAAAACAAATGGGGTAGGGCAGGTATCGAATCATCTCATTGTTCTGGCCAAGAATATATCCGGGTATAAAAATCTCATAAAGTTGACAACCTACGGATACCTTGATGGTTTTTATTATTGCCCGCGTGTTGATAAAGATCTCTTGGCCAAGCATAGCGAGGGGCTCATCGGATTGAGCGCCTGTTTACACGGGGAGATTGCAAGATTTCTTTTGAAGGGAAATAAGCCGCAGGCCAAACTTGTTGCTGAAGAATATAGAACGATCTTTGGTGAAGGCAATTTCTTTTTAGAGTTGATGGAAAATGGGCTGGAGGAACAGAAAAAAGTTAATGAGTCGCTTCTTGAGATGGCCAAAGAAATCAATATCCCGTTGGTGGCAACGAATGACTGTCATTATCTGAACAAAGAAGATTCACAGGCGCATGAAATTTTATTATGCATCCAAACTGGAAAGACATTGAAAGATGATGACCGCATGAAGTTTGGGTCGGATCAGTTTTATTTCAAATCTCCTGATGATATGAAGTCTATGTTTAGTTATTGTAAAGAAGCTATAGAAAATACTGTCCATATTGCGGAAAAATGCAATTTAATTCTCGAACTCAACCGTTTCTTTATTCCGCGTTTCGAGATTAATTCCGATGAGACTTTAGATGATCATCTAAAAAAATTAGCGTTATCGGGATTGGAACAATTGTTGCCGCGTATTTTAAAAGAAGACGACCAGAAACTTCGGGAGAAATATGAAGCAAGGTTGAAAGAAGAACTTGAAATCATTAAGTCTATGGGTTTTGCGGGATATTTTTTGATTGTTTCAGATTTTGTTCATTACGCAAAAAAGCGCGGCATACCAGTAGGTCCCGGGCGCGGTTCGGCAGCGGGCAGCCTTGTAGCCTATGTAATCGGCATCACAAATATTGATCCCATAAGATACAGCCTTTTTTTTGAGCGATTCCTGAATCCCGATAGAATAACGATGCCTGATATCGATATAGATTTCTGTACGGAAGGGCGAGATGAAATAATAAAATATGTATCAGAAAAATACGGTCCCGATAAGGTGGCTCAAATTATCACATTTGGTAAAATGCAGGCCAGAGCAGTAGTCCGTGATGTCGGCAGAGCAATGAATATCCCTTATGGAGAGGTTGACCGCATTGCCAAGATGATCCCGAATGTGCTTAATATCACTTTGGAAAAGGCTTTAGAAGTGGAACCAAGACTCCAAAAAGAAGTGGAAAATAGCGAAACGGTCGGAAACCTCATTACTTTTTCAAAGGCATTGGAAGGGCTGAACCGACATTCATCAACCCATGCCGCAGGCGTTGTTATATCCGACATTCCTCTCGTGGAAAGGGTTCCTCTTAGTAAAAGTTCCAAAAATGAAATTATAACCCAATTTTCGATGAACGATCTGCAGGATATTGGATTGACGAAATTCGATTTTCTGGGACTGAAAACATTAACAGTTATAAAGAATGCCTTGAGGTTTGTTAAGGAAAGGCGTGATATATCTATTAATATAGATACAATCCCACTTGATGATAAAGAAACTTACGCCCTTCTAATGAAGGGTGACACGGATGGTATTTTTCAGCTGGAAAGCGCGGGGATGAAAGATATTCTTACAAGGTTGAAACCGGATAAAATCGAGGATTTAATCGCCCTTATCGCGCTTTACCGACCCGGCCCGATGAGTATGATGCCCGAGTTTATCTCAAGAAAACAGGGAAAAACAAAGTTGGTTTATGAAGTTCCTCAATTGGAAGATATTCTAAAAGAAACATACGGTGTTATCGTATATCAGGAACAAGTTATGCAAATTGCCGGCGTTGTCGGCAATTACTCGATGGCGGAAGCTGATACCTTAAGAAAAGTGATGAGCAAAAAGAAGGGGCAAGAAGCAAAAAAGGAAAAGCCGAAGTTTTTGGCGGGTGCCGCAAAAAACAAGATTCCTGCAGCAAAAGCTGAGAAAATTTGGGAACAAATGGAGGCATTTGCAAAGTATGGCTTTAATAAATCTCACAGCACAGCGTATGCCATGATTTCTTATCAGACAGCTTATATAAAGGCTCATTACCCAGTAGAATTCATGGCAGCTCTTTTAACGAGTGAAAATGATAACAGGGATAAGATCATTAAGTACATCAATAGCTGTAAAGAAAGAGGGATTCGTGTGTTGCCGCCGGATATAAACGATTCCTTTAAAGATTTCAGCATTACTGCAGCAGGTGATGTGAGATTTGGTCTGGCAGCCGTCAAAAATGTGGGAATAGGGGCCATAGACGCCATTATCGCCGCCAGAGAAAGTGGCGGCAATTTCCAATCCTTCAACGATTTTTGCAATCGCGTTGATTTTAAGAAAATCAATAAACGCATGGTTGAAAGCTTGATTAAATGCGGCGCTTTCGATTCATTGGGGCATAAAAGAAAGCAACTTATACAGCGCTATGAAGAAATTATTGATAAATCTCAAAGGCGATTTCGAGTTTATTCTGATAATCAAGCGAGTCTCTTGGATAATTTGGAGGGATATGGCAACGGCGCTGATTCGGAAATACTGCCGGATGCACCGGAATGGGATCAACGTGAGCTGTTGTCCTATGAGAAGGAAACCCTTGGTTTTTATATATCCGGCCATCCTCTTTTGAAATATAGCGATGAGATACCGATTATTGCCAACGCGGATTCTCTAAGCTTGCCGGAAAAAAAGGATAAAGATTTTGTTACCATTTGTGGAATCGTCAGTGAAATCCGTGAAATTACAACCAAGAAAAAGGATGTTATGGCCTATGTAAATATCGAGGATCTTAAGGGGTCTATGACAGCCATTTTATTCGCGGATGTTTACAGAAATTATTCAAGTCTGGTTCATTCCGATGAGCCGGTCGTTGTAAAAGGAACCGTTGACATTTCTGAAGATAATATCAGAATCATTGCATCTGAAGTAAAAGCATTCTCAAAGGTTTTGGAGCATCCATTTAAATCCGTCCATTTTAGAATAGACTCGGAGAAATTGTTATCAGAAACGGTTGAAGAACTCAACAGCCTGATCAGGCGGTTCAAAGGTGAACATGATGCATTTATTCATGTTTTTGATGATGAGGCGGAGACAATTATTTATTTGGGCAAGGAAATGAGGTTAGATATATCCGGTCATCTAAAAAAAGAGGCCGATCAAATTTTGGGTGATGGTTCCACAAAATTTTTATAGTTTAAATGACATACCAGGAAAGAACTTACAGAAACAATCTATCGCGGGAAAATCTCGTCTCCTTTGAGGTTCATGTTAAGGAAACGGATTTGTTGATTAGTGCGGATTGCAAAATGGAAGAAGCAGCTATTCAATCCGTTTTTAAACAGAGAAAAGGCATTGAGGAATATATTAACTTCCATCCAAATTTTCTGAGTTCATTTCGCCCCTTGACTAATGACAATCTTGCCCCACCCATTGTAAGAGATATGTTGGAAGCATCGACTGTAGCCGGAGTTGGGCCGATGGCTGCCATTGCCGGAGCAATTGCGCAGTACGTCGCTTATGATTTACTGCATGATTCAAAAACGGTGATCGTTGAAAATGGCGGTGATATCTTCTTGAAATCGGATAATGAGATTAAGGTGGGAGTTTTCGCGGGAGATTCCCCCCTCAGCAATAAATTATCCGTAAAAATCAAGCCTCAAGATACACCGCTGGGCATCTGCACTTCATCAGCAACCGTAGGACACTCCTTCAATTTTGGGATAGCAGATGCGGTCTGCGTGATTTCAAGATCAGCTTGTCTTGCCGATGCAGCGGCGACAGCGATAGGAAATCTCGTAAAAACCGAAAAAGATATAGCAAAAGCCATAAAACAAGGTTTGAAGATTAAAGGGGTAAAAGGTATCTTGATTGTTGCGGGAGATAAATTTGGCGTTGGGGGAGAAATTACCCTTGCATAATTTTAGTTTACATAATATATCTTATAGGACATAGATTCTGCAGCACACTAATCTCATTTAGTAAAGCGCTCAAACGGCAAGCCTACGGATTCCGTGATCATGTGTATTTTAAATTACGACGCTACTTCATGCATGAGTCCGTCCTGACATTTGCCGGATGATTTGCTCACAACCAAAATGATTTACCTTGCTATTTGAAAGGTGACATTTATCACATGAGATCAACAGTCCTTGTTCGCGCAGTGAGTGCGTACGCCTTTTCGCAGCTTTCCCTTTTCCACAAAGTCACAAACAGTATTTTACAGATTGACAATCACATAATGGACCTTCAGCAAAAACTTGGGGTTCTTGGGGGTCAAATCTTTAATCTTGACAATTCGTTGTGCTGGGTATAGACAGTGAGACATGACACGTCCTTTAAGGATTCAGTATCCGGATGCTTTTTATCGAGACCTTTGAATTTGTGATTAAATTGCCTTGCCGTCATTCCGTGCTTGACTTGAGCCTGCCCCGTACTCGATACGGGGGAATCCAGTGTTTTCAAGCCGTTATAGATTCCGCCCCGATTTTCATCGGGGTGACGCGTCGGAATGACGTGCTGAATGCCCATCTTTTGAGGTCCATCCGGCATCAGGATGCCCTAGCTTGCGTCGACCGCAGGAAGGCGCCCGAATATAAACCGTCGGCGGCTCTTTTGAAGAGCCGCCGACGGTTTATATCAAGGGATGCCTGTCTCGGTCAAAAAACAAGGCCTTCCCGCGCTGAACAAAGAATGTTTACGCTAAGACTTTGTCGCGGTGATAACGATGTCATATCCCTCGTGCCGCACCTGAGTCTTAAATCCTCTTTTATGCGAAATGCGCTGAACGTTTTCGCACGATACTTCATTGTCCACCAGGACTTCAATTTCGGTATTGCCTTCCGCGATGGCTCGATCCGTCAGGACTACCGGCTGCGGGCAGGACAACCCCCGGGCGTCAATTTTTTTTGCGCTCATCATTCATTCTCCTTCCAGAATATTACGCCGAAATTTTATCGCGTTGCGTTAATCCAATGACCAGGCAGAACAAGAATCCGACAATCACAGCCGCCGGTCCGAACGCACCGATGCCCTTGGGAGACGACGCCATGGCGAAGTTGTGCGCGATGCCGGCTCCGACGATCATGCCGGTGGCGAAAATCGCCGCATCCATATCGCCTTCGCCGGAGAGGAAAAGCTGTCGTCCCGGACAACCGCCCGCGAGGACAAATGCCAGACCCGAAAGCGCCATGCCCAGAAAGTTCCAGATGTGCTGCGTGTGAGCGACGGGCTGGCCTTCGAAGCCAGGTTTGAACTGGCCTAAAATCATATTGGTGACAAACGCGGTAACCAGAAGCATAGCCACGCCGCTGATTAAATGAAAGTCTTTAATCAGTATGACATCACGAAACGCTCCCATCGTGCAAAAACGGCTTCTCTGGGCAATGCCGCCGATAATTAATCCGGCAATCAAGCTGATAAGAATCGGGGCGTGTTGAGAGCCGGGTCCCTTCGCGCTGAAGAAAATCGGGCCGCCGGGAGCAAAGGAGACCTGAAACACCAGCAACAGAAAAAGACCGATCATCAGCACCGGGAAAATCCATCCGCCGGCTTTGCGCTGAGCGTGGGACCTTCCCAGGTTGTAGCCGTTTTTCAGTAACAAAACGCCGATGAATATCCCAACGATCAGTCCCGCGATGCCCAGAATGGCGTTACCGTCCCCGCCGGCGAGTCTCAAAAGCGTCCGCCAGGGACATCCTAAAAAGACCAGTGCGCCGATCATGGCAAATATGCCCAGAAAAAACCGGATCAACGGCGAAGACCCGCCTCGCGGCTTGTATTCTCCGGCAATAAGCGCCGCGACAAAAGCGCCCAGAACAAACCCCATGATTTCCGGCCGCAGATATTGCACGACATCAGCGCGATGCAATCCCAGGGCGCCTGCGATATCCCGCTCGAAGCAGGCCACGCAAATGCCCATGTTGGGCGGATTGCCGAAATATTGAAGCAGCGCCGCGCCGACACCGATTACCGCTCCGACCGCGATGATTCCCGCTCGCGTTGAAAAAATATTCTTCATAAAGTCCCCTTTCCTTTTTAAATATGTGAGGTGTAACAAAGCCAAAATGGTAAGTCAAATTCATTATAGTTATACGAATTGCCATTTTATAACCTTTAAGAATAGATGGGGCTATCTGAAAAAGTGTGAAATAAGAGCGGCGCCGACGGCGCCGACGATCTGCGGGTCGGGCGGCACAAAAACGGGCCGGCCCGTTTCGGCCTCCAGGAGCTTCCGGACACAAGCGTTCAATGCGACACCGCCTGCGAAAAAAACCGGTCCCTGCGGGGATACGCGCCGAAGGAGACTGGCCGAACGGCTGACAATGGCCTTGTGTATGCCCATTGCGACGTCTTCCCGCAGCGCGCCCTGGGAGGTCAGCGACACCACTTCAGATTCGGCAAAGACCGTGCACATGCTGTTGATCTTCACGGCTTTGCCGGCGGCAAGCGCCGCCTGTGAGAATTCCTCCAGCGTGAAGCCCAGCGCCGTGGCCATCACTTCCAGAAAGCGGCCGGTTCCGGCGGCGCATTTGTCGTTCATCTCGAATTTGCTCATGGCCCCCTCGCGATCGAGTGCGATGGCCTTGGTGTCCTGTCCGCCGATGTCCAGAATCGCGCCGCAATCGGCGGCGAAAAAACGGGCGCCGCGGGCGAAGGCGGTGATTTCGCTGATTACCGGGCAATCCAGATGCCCTTTCATCAGGTGCCGGCCGTATCCCGTGGCGGTGATGGCGTCGAAGGCCACGCCATCCATCAGTTCCCGCGCCGTCTCCAGCGGATTGTAGGAGGTCACGCGCTTTGCGGACCATGCAAGCTTGCCGTTTTCCAAAACGGCAAGCTTGACGGTCCGTGATCCGATATCAATGCCTGCTGATTTCATTTTTTCTGCAACCGTTCCACAAACGCTTCAATGCGGGTTTTGAGCTGGCCTGCGTCTTCCTGGCTGTAGTCGGTTTCCAGGCGAAGCGTCGGAATGCCGGATTTTTCGAGATCGTTTTCCACCGGCCCGCTTTCCATGATGTAGGGCTGGCAGAATTGCAGGCTGTAGTGAATCACGCCTGTGGCGCCGAGCTTTTTGGCCATGTCTTTCACGTAGGCGACGCGCGAGGGATTGGGCGTGAAGATCGCGCAGTCGATGTTGAAGTAGCGATCGGTGAGCTGATCGAGGAGGCCGTCCATCGTCTGGCTCTTCGCGTCGGTTATCCAGCGTGCGCCGCGCTCGCCCACACAGGATTCCTCGCCGACAATGACCGCGCCGGACGACTCGATCAGCATCGGGAGCTTCCAGTTTGGAACGGCCATCGGACAGCCGGAGATCAGAAGCCGCGGCGTTTTTGCGGCAAAAACGCCCGTTCTTTTTTTAACGCGTTCTTCCAGTTCGTCGCACAGCGTGTTGACCGATGCGGTAAAGCGAACAGGGTCGTCATAGAAAAACACCTGGTTGATCAAAAGCGCATCCAGTCCGGAAATGGGCGCGGGATCGGCGGCGCGCAGCGCCGTCAGGCGCTTCACGGCGGCGCGTTTGGCGTTGACGGTGTCTATGCCTTTTTTCAGCGATTCAATGGTAATTTTTTTGCCGCTGACCGCTTCGAGCTTCGCGGCGAATCTTTTATATTCCTCTTTGAGCAGCGTCCGGCCCGAAGCCGATTTCATCTGCGGCATGTCCATCACGTAGAGGTCTTTGACCATCGGGGCCAGCATTTCATAAGATTTCTTTTTGCCGTCGCAGGTGTTTTCGCCCACCACGACGTTGCTTGCCTCCAGATAGGGACAGACGCGGCCAAGCTTGAATCCAAAGGCGGATTTGATAAGCGCGCAGGTGTTGCGGGGCAGAACCGTCTCCGCGCCTTCAGAATTAAATTCCGCGCCGGCGCAAAGCCCGACGGATACGCCGTCCACCGCCAGAATCAATTCTTCCGGCACAAAGACGCAGTAAGAACCGATCACCTTCCGTCCCTGCGCCTTGGCGTCCATCAACTCCTGAATGCGCAGACCGTGCACTTCGCTCATCACGAAATCGAAATATTTCATACCCTCCGGCCGGTTTTTCTGCGATAGGAAAATATCCGTATAAGCGCCTCCCAAAACCCCCAGAAGCGCGTCGTGCCCCGCAAGATCGAGCCCCAATTCCGTCCACATCTTTGTGTAATCCGCCATGTTTTGCCTCCGAAAATTTTGCGCCACCGTACCATAAGCTTCGCGGCTTCCGCCAATGAATAAAGGGAATAAAAGGCCTTCGGATATAACTATAATGAATTGGATAAGCGGCGGCAAATCGTATATCGCTTACGCTCAAGATTAAGACGGGGAGGAAAGCGCCGAATGAAAGAAAACGTGGAACCTTTGGTCAACGATGGCTTTGCCGGAGATGCGGCCAAACGCTGTTTGATCTACATTCAAACCCAAGCGGGAAAAGGGAAAAATGTCGTGGGGATTTACTGCGGCTATGCGCCTATGGAGGTCATCTGCGCGGCGGACATCGTGCCGTGGGAAAAAGAAAATGAAGGAAAGAGGCCCCCTTTCGTAAAGGGGGATTCAGGGGGATTTTATAAAGCTTCATGATAAAATCTTCCCCTCTTTATGCCATGAAGGGTACGCGTAAAAGAGGAGACATTCCTCCATCGCCCGATGGAAAATATTTTTGAGGTGAATTCAAGATGAGCGAAATTAAAATCGTCAACGCGACGGGGCTGGCCTGTCCGCAGCCGGTGATGCTGGCCAAAGAAGCGATTGGAAAAAACGAACAGGTGAAAGTTCTCGTCGATAATGAAACAGCGCTGGAAAACGTCAAGCGCTTGGGAACGAAAATGGGTTGCAGCGTGGAAAGCCGGGCCAAAGCCGGCGGTGTCTTTGAAATTATGCTGACGCGTAAGGCGGGTGCCCCATCCGCGCAAGCGGACTTTTCCGTTTCACGTACGCCTGCTCCGTCCGCCGCCGGGCCTTTCGTCATTGTTCTGGCGGAAGATAAAATGGGACGGGGAAACGACGAGCTCGGTTCTGTTTTGATTCGCGCCTTTATGCACACGATAGCGGAGCAGGCCCAAAAGCCGGATGTGCTGATTTTCTACAACACCGGCGTGAAACTCGTCTTGCAGGGCGCAGAAACGCTCGAAGACATCAAAGAACTGGCGGAGGCCGGCGTGGAGATTCTTGTCTGCGGCACCTGCCTGAACTTTTTTGAAGTCAAAGAAAAACTGGGTGTGGGCGCTGTTTCCAATATGTACGATATTGTGGAAACCATGAGTCGGGCCGGCCGATTGTTTTCACCATGAACGGATATCCATCCCATTACGTCATGCTTTTCAAGGCAGTGAGTTATGCATGGAGGCGGAAAAAATTCTCAAAGCCGAATTACTGCCGCATAAGCTCATTAGTATTCCTACTATTCCTCAACAATTCCGCCGCTTCGTCTTTGTTGCGCTACCTGTCTCTAAATCTGGTGTTATGCCACATCCACTGTTCGGGATAACGTCTGATATACGATTCAATCACCTTTGTATAGGCGGCGACATGGGCCGTAACATGATTTCCTGCGGTTTCACCAATGGCAAGCTCGTCTTCAATATGTATGGTATAGGCGCGACCGTTTCGGACGCAAAACATGGGGATAATGGGACAGCCCGTCCTCTTCGCAATGACGGCAGGTCCCGCCGCCGTCTTAACGGTGCGCCCGAAAAATTCAACATCTGCTCCGCCTTTTCCCTTATCTTCATCGACGATAAATGTGACGATCCTTCCCTGTTTAAGCCGCTGGAGAATGTTTTTCAAGAATAGGTTGTCCCTCCCCACATACACGTAATCGAGATCATAACAGGACATTGCATATCGGATCAGTTTACTGAGCCATGGTTGACTGGGTTGTCGGACGATGTAGGTAAAATGATAACCTTCTTGCTCAAGGCGTGTGCCCATGAGAAAAAAGTTTCCCAGATGGGCGCTCAGACCGAGCACCCCACATCCTCGTGAAACGGCGCTATGCAGGTATGATTCATTGGCAATTGTTACATATTCCGCAATGCGCGCCCGTCGGCGCGCTTTCAGGAAATAGATGACTTCGGCCATGTTGATGGCGATGTTATCCATACTCCGGGCGGGATCGAGACGATAGTCGCTGGAAAGCATGATACGGGCGGTGTTGGTCACACGCCGGGAAAAGTCAGGAATGAAGAAAAGCAATAGCTTCCCTGCCATCCGAAATATACCCCTGATTACCGGTAGGGGGAGCACGGCAAATGTACACAAGAAGCCTTTTGCCAGGTGAAATTTCAGTGTTTCTCTCACTCGTAATCCTTTCCCATCCCCCGCCTTGCGACCACGGGCAGGGGCAATAGACATGTCGGATATCTATGCCTACTGTACTGAGCTCGATTTTTCAAGGTATTTTTCGAAAACCATATGCGGATTTCCCGGACAATTGCCTTCAGCCGAGGAATGCGACGAAGAGGGTGATAAAACGGTTGACTTTACCTGCCATCTTATGGTTTAAGTCCCACCACTTATTCCACTCGATAAACTCCTCAAACATAAGTTTTAAGAGGACCAGTGTCATATGATTCAAACATTGCGAATTCAGGTTTCTCGACTCTTCGGCATCTTAATGGCTGTGATGCTGTGTATTTCCACAAGCGGGTGGGAAGAGCAGGCGCCGCTTATGGCGGCGGGGTTATTTTTTCTGGGGACGATCCTGGTGGGTCTGGCTACTGTGGGCAGATTATGGTGTTCTCTCTATATTGCCGGTTACAAGACGAAGCATCTGGTGACGGTAGGGCCGTACTCCATGTCCAGAAACCCCCTTTATCTCTTCTCTCTTCTGGGCGCCGTGGGTGTTGGATTGGCGACCAGGACGTTTCTCTTTCCCCTGGTGCTCTTGACTGCCTTCATTCTGTACTATCCGTTCGTGATCAAGATCGAGGAAGCGGAATTGACAAGGCTGCATGAAAGCGAATTTTCCGCATATCGGAAAGCGGTGCCGCGATTCTTCCCCAAAATTTCCCTCCTTGAGGAGCCAAAAGAATATGTCGTGAAACCCCTGGTCTTTCGCAAAAATATACTCGATGTCATTTGGTTTGTTTGGGCGCTTGGGTTTCTTCCCGTCATTAATGGGCTACAGAAGGTAGAAGTGTTGCCCGTCATCTTCAAGATATATTGAGCCGTCCGCCTTGCATCGTATAAAGTTGATTGATAGGAACTTCCTTGAGATCAAAACACACGGCGATGAAGCCCGCTTTTATGGTGGATTATGAGTTTTTGATAAAACAAAATGTTATGCTGGGTGATTATTATATCTGGCTGGAAATAGCTCAACATTCAAAGGTGTTTTATGTTAGATACCTTTGAATTTGTGATTAAATCGCCTTGCCGTCATTCCGTGCTTGACTTGAGCCTGCCCCGTACTCGATACGGGGGAATCCAGTGTTTTCAAGCCGTTATAGATTCCGCCCCGATTTTCATCGGGGTGACGCGTCGGAATGACGTGAGAGGCCGTTTTTCAAAGGTCTCTGTTAATGAATCAACTGCTACACGCCGGGTTTTGGAAGAATCAGCGAGCAATTTCAATGACCGACAAAAGTTATACGATCTTTTTCTTTCAGTCTAGAAGATGAAGCAATACTTTTTACAAAAGTATTATTGCTAGGAGCAGATACAAAAATTTATATGGCAACGCATGAATAGAATCAAGTTATCCCATGCCTTCCGGCTTAAAAATAAGGAGATTGAGAATCAAGCACTTGCTTATCTCTCATCTAACGGACTAGTTAGTTTGAAGGACCGGCTTTATTGCTATGGAGCCAGGAATCCTGACACACAAGACCGCGTTTCATATGCTCAACTCCATAAAAAGGAAGTTCTTATCAATTAAGATCAATCGCCACTCGGTCCTTCAATTTCAGGTCCATAATCCCCTCCTCGACTCTTTTCGTTCTCCATACCAGATCGAGGCCACCACCGTCAACGGCCCTGTCCCTCCGCCTTACTTACTCCTTGACGGCCATCTTAAACCTCTGATGGACCCACCACCAGAGGGTCGGGTACTTCTTTATGTGATCCTCCGTGACCTTGCTCAAGGCCTCGAGGTTCTCTCTCATATGGTGGTTGCCGTTGCCCTCAAGCCGCAAGGTGAGGGGCTCCTCTACAATTACCCGGTGATGATTGTTTTTATCCCGCACGATGAAAACGGGAACGATCTTTGCGGCCGTCCTCATCGCCAGGCTAATGGGTCCGCGGGCTATCGGCACCTTGAACCCGAAAAAGTCGACCGGGACGCCCGCCTCTACCAGGGGGTTTTGGTCGACCTGAATGAACAACATCCCCTTATTCTTCAACCAGGATATGGATTTGCCGATACAGGCGTGACGCGGCATGTCGAAGATCGGCTCGATACCCATGCTTCTCATAATGTGGGGGAGAACGGGATTGAAGAAGCGATTGTGCACTTCGCCGTAGACGACCGATATCGGGTACCCCTCCATGCCCAGCTTCATGCAAAGGAGCGGAAA
The DNA here is from genome assembly GCA_002403385.1 of Syntrophaceae bacterium UBA4767. Taxonomy (GTDB): domain Bacteria; phylum Desulfobacterota; class Syntrophia; order Syntrophales; family UBA4767; genus UBA4767. The sequence continues at coordinate 23,052 of DHHR01000032.1, forward strand.
ATTCCCGAGATGGGCGCTGAGAAGGATGATCCCCGTCTTTTGGGCCATGAGGGCGTCGAGATGTTCCCTGCCGACGAGGGTGACCAGCTTCCCCTTGACCGCCGCCGGGTAGGCGTAATACCTGATTAGCTCCAGCATGTCCTTGCATAAGTTCCGCCAGAACGCCTTCAATATCTCGATCCTCTCCCTCTCGGGCATATCCGGGAATGCCCGAGACAGGTTAGCGAGGCCGATGGCGCTTCTCTTCTTCAAGAGGCGATACAGGAGAAAGCCGACCCCGTCCCCAACCCACCAAATCACGGGAAAGGGGATCAGCCTAAAAAACAACCTGATGGCTCTGAGAACTATTTGATCCTTCATGACCTTCCTACCCGGCGCAAGGCGCTGCGGGATATTTACTGGTAAGAACTTCCTTCTGTGCCTCGAAGTATAAGGAGCCCGGTCTTGTAAGTCAATAAATATTGTAAGGTAATTGATCCTGTTCCGGCGCCTATGGTAATGGTGTCGAGACCTTTGAAAAACGGCCCCTCACGTCATTCCGACGCGTCACCCCGATGAAAATCGGGGCGGAATCTATAACGGTTTGAAAACACTGGATTCCCCCGTATCGAGTACGGGGCAGGCTCAAGTCAAGCACGGAATGACGGCAAGGCGATTTAATCGCAAATTCAAAGGTCTCAACGCATCATTAACTTTTGGACGGATTATATCTCTAT
>DHHR01000073.1:0-2368 GCA_002403385.1 Syntrophaceae bacterium UBA4767
GAAGTCCGCCGACCGTGATGTCGCAGGCAGAGGTTCAACGTCTTCTTGGTCTTATGGAGGGCAAGCCTGCGCTGATGGCGAAGCTGATATACGGAAGCGGAATGAGACTCATGGAATGTATCCGTCTGCGCGTTCAGGACATAGATTTCGGTCAGAACCTTATTTTTGTCAGAGGCGGAAAGGGTGGAAAGGACAGGACGACTATTCTGCCCAGGAATCTGCGTAAAGAGATGCTCAGACAAATCGCCGCGGCGAAGTCTCTTCACCATCGGGATATTGAGGAAGGCTTCGGCGAGGTCTATATTCCGGAAGCGCTTGCCAGGAAGTATCCTAAAGCCTCAAAGCAAACCAGATGGCAGTGGGTTTTCCCTGCCAAGAAACGGTCGCGCGATCCGCGTTCCGGCAAGGTCATGCGTCACCATGTTTTAGAATCCGTTCTGCAGAAAGCGGTGAAAAGGGCCGCGCACAAGGCCGAAATCGATAAAAAAGTCGGTTGCCACACTCTGCGCCATAGTTTTGCCACGCACATGCTGGAAAACGGGGTCAATATCCGTGTCCTTCAGGAGCTGCTTGGTCACGCGGATGTCAAGACCACGGAAATCTACACCCACGTTATGTCGCGTGATATTCGTAACCTGCAAAGTCCGTTGGATGTGTTAGTGAGAACTGACAAATCCTGAGAAAGTCTTATTTAAATGAATAAAGCGTTAAAACCCATCGAAATAGATTTGAATTCCGAGTTCCGGCGCGCGCTGGAGTTGATGGAAAAGACGGTCAAAAATATCTTTATCACGGGACGCGCCGGCACGGGAAAATCAACTCTGCTGAATTTTTTTTACAATCATACGGAAAAGAAAGTCGTTTTGCTGGCGCCGACGGGTGTGGCCGCCGTCAACGTGGGTGGGCAGACGATTCATTCTTTCTTTGGATTCAAACCCGACATAACCGTTAGCGCCGTCAAGAAACAGCGCAAAGATGGAAAAAAGAACCTCTATAAGAAAATCTCCACGATTATCATCGATGAGATTTCGATGGTGCGGGCAGACCTGCTGGACTGCGTGGACAAATTCCTGCGGTTCAACGGCCCCGATCCGCAAATGCCCTTCGGCGGGGTACAGATGATATTCATCGGCGATCTTTACCAGCTTCCGCCCGTTGTGACAGGCAGGGAAAAGGAAATTTTCAGGGAGCGCTACGCGACGCCCTATTTCTTCAGCGCCCAGTCCTTTGCAGAATTGGACATGGAATTTATAGAATTGGAGAAGAATTACCGCCAGAAGGATGAGGACTTCATTCAGATTCTCAATGCCATACGCAACCGCGGCGTGACCGATGACGATCTTGCTAAACTGAATCAGCGCCTCGATCCTCAATTTGTGGCGCCGCTCGATGATTTTTATATCACCCTCACAACCACCAACGACCTGGCCGATCAGATCAATGCAAAACAGCTTGCCAAACTGCCCGGCAGAGGATGGACCTTTTATGGAGCCATCGAAGGAGAATTCGATAGCGGCTACCTGCCGACTTCGGTAGAATTGAAGATCAAGAAAGGCGCCCAGATCATGCTTCTTAACAATGACCAGTCGGGGCGGTGGGTAAATGGCACCATCGGCAGGGTGACGGGCGTTAGAAAGGATGATGAGGATGAAGAGACGATCCTGGCCAGGCTGGATACGGGTAGAAAGGTAGAGATCAAGCCTTACAGATGGGAGATATTTCATTTCTTCCTCAAAAACGGCGAGCTGTCATCAGAAGTCGTCGGATCGTTCACTCAATATCCTGTCCGGCTAGCCTTTGCCGTCACCATACACAAAAGTCAGGGGAAAACTTTCGAAAAGGCCATCATCGACGTGGGCAAAGGGACCTTCGCGCACGGGCAGATGTACGTGGCCCTTTCCCGCTGCACCACGCTGGAGGGCATTGTCCTGAAAAGTCCGATCCGAAAAAGCCACATCCTCATGGATTGGCAGGTGGTAAAATTTTTAACCGGCTTGCAGTATGAGCGGGCTGCGCGCACATGCTCACAGGAAGATAAAATAGAACTGATCAAGAGCGCCATCAGAAACAAGCGGAAGCTGGAAATTGTCTATCTGAAGGCTAAGGACGAGAAATCCCGCCGCACCATAGAACCTCTCGCTATCGGCGAAATGGAATACAACGGCCATCCCTTCCTGGGAATGGAGGCCTTCTGTTTGATGCGCCGGCAAAAGCGCATCTTCAATGTGGATAGAATCTTGGAAATCAACGAATCATGACACGCTTTGATGCCTGCTTTTTCTTTGTTTTATGCGCAACGTCATAAATAATTGCGCATCAGCGTCATTGTCGGGAGAAAACACACTGTACGAGACCTTTGAAAAACGGC
>DHHR01000073.1:2401-19988 GCA_002403385.1 Syntrophaceae bacterium UBA4767
TCAAGTCAAGCACGGAATGACGGCAAGGCGATTTAATCACAAATTCAAAGGTCTCTGTACATGATTCATGGTTCGGCCGTTCGTCATGGTTCGACAAGCTCACCATGACATTGGGTTTTTGTTGCTACCATGACATTTTCTGTCACCCTGGCACCTTCTGTCACCATGAGCTTGTCGAAGGGCGCCGAAGGGTGAGGGATGTCGTGTCGGATGCGTAAGTGATTGCGTCGTCATTTATAAAGCCGGCAATAACGCAAGATTTTATTGCCTTTCAAGGCTTTATATGCTATCCATCACCGCCTTAAGCGATACGAATAAAAGTCGTTCGAACTGCTCACAACGCATGGACAAGATTACAACCATTAAAGGATTCAAAGACATCCTGCCGGATGAAACCGGCAAATGGCAATATATTGAAGAAAATGCCCGTCGCATTTTTGCCTGTTTCGGCTTCAGCGAAATCAGGACACCCATTTTGGAAAGGACGGAGCTTTTCAAGCGGAGCATCGGTGAATCAACGGATATCGTGGAAAAGGAAATGTATACCTTCACCGACCGCGGGGATGAATCCCTCACCCTCCGTCCCGAAGCCACGGCATCCGTCATTCGCGCCTACATCGAACATGCCCTCTACGCGAAGGATAACATCGCAAAGCTTTATACTATCGGCCCTATGTTCCGGCGGGAGAGGCCCCAAAAGGGAAGATACAGACAATTTCACCAGATCAACGCCGAAGCGCTCGGCATAGAAGACCCCCGCATAGATGCCGAGTTGATTCTCATGCTGACACATTTTCTGGACCAGGTGGGACTGTCAGAAGTAGCTCTTGAAATCAACTCGCTTGGTTGCATAAGGTGCCGGTCGGATTTCAAGAAATCCATCGTCACTTTTCTGAAAGGCAAAGAAAAGGACCTCTGTGAAGACTGCCGGCGACGGATTACCACCAACCCTTTGCGGGTCTTTGACTGCAAGGTTCAAACATGCGCCGAGATTATCAAGGACGCGCCTGGATTGCTTGACTTTATCTGTACCGAATGTTCCGATCATTTCGAAAAGGTGAAGGATTCACTCCAACTGTTTAACATACCCTTCCGCATCAATCCCAAAATGGTGCGGGGGTTGGATTACTACACGAAAACAGCTTTCGAGGTTACAACAAACTTGCTTGGCGCCCAGAACGCCATCGCCGGCGGGGGGCGATATGACGCGCTGGTCAAACATTTAGGGGGGCCGGACGTAGCAGGCATCGGATTTGCCATTGGTTTTGAGAGGCTGCTTGCGCTTGTTTCGATGAAAGACAAACAGTTCTCTGATGTTCCTCAACTTTTTATTGCCGCCCTCGGTGAAGCAGCTCAAAAAAAAGCTTTTGTGTTCTGTAACCGCCTAAAATTGAAGGGCATCCCATCGGAAATGGATTACACGGGAAAAAGCCTTAAAAGCCAGATGAAACGGGCCGACAAACTGGAAAGTCTCTATGTATTAATTCTGGGTGATAAAGAAATTGCCGAAAACAGCGCAGAACTCAGAAATATGCGGAAAAGCACACAGGAAACGGTCGAACTCGATCGAATCGAAGAAATCGTAATCCGTAAAATTCAAGAGGGGTAAAGATACTTTGTCCGACTTTATTACGAACAAAAAACGAACACACTACTGCGGCACGGTTTGCGCCGCTGATGCAGGAAAAGAAGTTATTCTGATGGGGTGGGCCCATCGCCGGAGAGACCACGGGGGGGTTATTTTCGTTGATCTGAGAGACCGTGAAGGTCTGGTTCAAATCGTATTCAACCCGGAGATCAGTCCTGACGTTCACCATGAAGCCCACAAGATCAGAAGTGAATTTGTTCTAGCCGTTAAAGGAAAGGTAAGAAAGAGACCCGAAGGAATGGAAAATCCGCATTTGAAATCGGGCGAAATCGAGGTCATGGTGAGTGAACTGGAAATCTTCAACGAAGCCAGAACGCCTCCCTTCCTTCTGGACGGAGAAGCGGATATATCAGAAAACATCCGCTTAAAATACCGATACCTTGATCTAAGAAGGCCGGAACTCCAGAAAAATCTAATCTTAAGAAGCTATGTCGCCGCGGAGGCAAGACATTTTCTGCATGACGCAGGCTTCATCGAGGTTGAAACTCCCTTTCTGACCAAAAGCACCCCGGAAGGGGCGCGCGATTATTTGGTGCCAAGCCGGATCAACCATGGAATGTTCTATGCCCTGCCCCAATCTCCACAGTTGTTTAAACAGTTGCTCATGATTTCGGGCTTTGACCGCTATTACCAGATTGTCCGCTGTTTCCGGGATGAGGACCTCCGCGCCGACCGTCAGCCTGAATTCACCCAGATCGATATCGAGATGTCGTTCATCGCTGAGGATGACATCATTTCAATTATGGAAGGGCTGATGGCCCATATTTTCAAAACCTGCCTTGGCAAGACTCTCAATACCCCTTTCCCGCGGCTTGCATATCACGATGCCATAGCGTGCTATGGCAGGGACAATCCCGATGTCCGCTTCGGTCTGAAATTGCAGGAGCTGACGGACATCCTGAAAGATGCCGAATTCAAATTATTTCAGGAAGTTATCTCGACCGGCGGACTCGTCAAGGCTATCAAGATTGACGCTGAACATGGCAAGCAAATCTCCCGCAAGGATTTGGATGGTCTCAAAGATTTCGTCGGCACCTACGGCGCCAAAGGTCTAGCATGGGCAAGGCTGCAACCGGAAGGATGGGCTTCACCGATATTCAAATTCCTCAAACCGGCGGAAGTGCAGCAGATCAATGAAAAGATGGAAGCCAAAGATGGGGACCTGATTTTATTTCTGGCGGATACCCCTAAGGTTGTCCACGACGCCCTCGGCAACCTGAGAAATCACCTTGCAAAGAAATTGAACCTTATAGAGGCGGATCAACTCGCTTTTGTCTGGGTAACGGAATTTCCGCTTATGGAATACAGCGATACGGAAAAGAGGTTTATGTCCACCCACCATCCCTTTACATCGCCGGTGATCGAAGATATGCCTCTGCTTAAAACAGATCTAGGCAAGATAAGGGCCAGAGCCTATGATCTGGTGCTTAACGGTTCAGAAATTGGCGGGGGGAGCATCCGTATCCACCGACCCGACGTCCAAGCCATGATCTTTGACGCGCTGGGACTTTCTCAAGAAGAGGTTCGAAGGAAATTTGGGTTCTTTATTGACGCCCTGGAATATGGGGCGCCTCCTCACGGAGGAATTGCCTTTGGCCTTGACCGTTTGATCATGATCATGGCGGGCGCTGAATCCATCCGTGATGTTATTGCTTTTCCCAAAACCCAGAAAGCAACCTGCCTTCTCTCCGAGGCGCCTTCAACCGTAGAAATAGGACAATTGATGGAGCTCTCATTGAAGATCGTCTCCTGATCTCCAGAAAATCTGATAGGCTCTGTTCTCAAACATTTTTTTGGGAGAACTTTTTAAACGATTTATGTGCTTCTACCAAAGTAAACAAATTTGACAAAATCGTAAAAAGTCAAAATTCGCGGGTTTTGTCATGGTGAGCCCTTCGGCTGGCTCAGGACAGGCTCTGTCGAACCATGACGTAATGAGACCTTTGAATTTGTGATTAAATCGCCTTGCCGTCATTCCGTGCTTGACTTGAGCCCGCCCCGTACTCGATACGGGGGAATCCAGTGTTTTCAAGCCGTTATAGATTCCGCCCCGATTTTCATCGGGGTGACGCGTCGGAATGACGTGAGGGGCTGTTTTTCAAAGGTCTCGTAATATCAATTATTTATTGTCACCCTTCGACAAGCTCAGGGTGACAATCGGGACTTTTTACGAGTGCATCAAATTTCCTTGTATATAAATAATTTTTAATATAGGAAAGCCATATCAATTAAACATGGCAGAAAGGGTTTGACATGGGAAGCGTTGTAAAAAAGCGAAAGAAAAAAATCAGCAAACACAAGTACGAGAAACGTTTGAAGGCGGAGAGGCATAAAAAGAAGTAAGATAATTCCCTCCATCGTAATCACATACGCGATAAACTGGGATCAATCTGCGATCCTGCCTGCTTTTTCCGCCAATATGTGAGGCCGCGCCATATGGAATTATCCTGATGAACAACATTATCACCCGATATATATTGCGTGAAACGGCGCTGCCCTTTTTCGTGATTCTTTTCATCCTGACCTTCGTTCTGCTGATGGGGAAAATTCTTCAGCTTATGGACCTCATGGTCAATAAAGGCGTCGGTTTTTTTGATATATCGAAACTTATCCTTTTTCTGATGCCCTCGCTTTTCACCTTTACGATCCCTATATCCCTGCTTATATCCGTTCTGGTAGCATTCGGCAGACTCTCCAGCGATAATGAACTCACAGCAATGAAGGCATCCGGGATCAGTCTTTACCAATTTCTATACCCCATTGGCTTTTTGTCCCTTATGGCTTTTATGGCAACCTTAATTACAAGCCTATTTCTGGTTCCCACCGGAAATGCCGCAACAAAAAATCTTCTCTTTACCATTATAAAGCAAAAAGTCAGTATCGGAATCAAAGAAAAGGTCTTCAACGACGATTTTAAAGGCGTGCTTCTTTATGCGGAAAAGATACCTGCCGACGGAGATTTTTTAGAGGGGGTCTTAGTTTACGATAATCGCACCGGCAATGAACCATGCACAATTATTGCGCAGAAGGCATACCTGCTGTCGGACCCTGATTCTTTAACCATCATTTTAAGATTGGAAAATGGCAGTACCCACATGGTAGATAAAAACTTTCGGAATTATCGGAAAATGGATTTCAGCGCTTATGATGTGAATCTCGCATGGGATTCCCCCGCATCCCAGGAAGGGGAAAAAACGAAAAAAGACAGAAGGGAAATGACGATATGGGAATTGTCAAATCAGCTCAAACTTTCCGGAATGAATACCGTCCGTTCCAGAGAGCTGGCGATAGAACTCAACAAGAAAATTTCCATTCCCTTTTCCTGTATTATTTTTGGAATTTTAGGCATACCTCTAGGTATTCGAGCGCACCGCTCTGTCAAATCGCAGGGATTTTCTATAGGGTTTCTAACGGTCTTAATTTATTACATCCTTCAAATCGGCGTAGAAGCCCTCGCGGAAGCGGGAACGCTTTCACCTTTCATCGGCTTGTGGATCCCAAATCTTGTTTTTTTAACAGTGGCGATATATCTCTTTGCCATGGCCTCCAAAGAAAAACCATATATTCCTAGATGGTTAAAAATCTCTAGAAATAAGTAATTGAGCTTCCCATGACCACTCTCGATCGATTAATTTCCAAAGAATACTTAAAATTGTTTTTTCTGATTGTCCTATCTTTCCTGTCGCTTTATCTGATTGTTGACCTTTTCGAGAAAATGCGCATGTTCATGTCCAACCATGCAACGCTATCTCAAATCATTTCTTACTTCTTCTTTAAAATACCCTTGATCATATCTCAAATCATCCCCGCGGCAGCTCTGTTCGCTTCCCTGATCACATTCGGTTCCATGTCAAGGTTTAATGAAATCATGGCGATGAAAGCCAGCGGCATCAGTCTTTACCGAATTATTGCTCCTGTTGTCATTGTTTCCGGCATCATTTGCGCCTTTGCTTTTTTAATAAGTGAATTGATTACACCCTTCACCAATCAAACAGCAGATAAAATTTTGTATACGGACGTCCAGAAAAAACGAACGTTGGGAAGTTTCAAGCAAAATCAAATTTGGTATCGAGGGAAAAATGCCATCTATAATATTAAAATATTCGACCCCGAAACAAACACCCTCAGGGGCATTACGATAAACTATCTAAACAAAAAATTTGAGCTGACCATGCGAATTGATGCAAAAACGGCAGAATGGAAGAATGGGCAATGGATTTTTTACAACCTGCTCATCACCAAATTTGATAGGGAAACGTTTCCATCTGTAGAGCGCGCCGCCATGAAGATTATAGAGCTTCCCGAAAAACCGTCTGATTTTACAGGTATTCAGAAAAGCGCGGACCAGATGGGTTTTTTTGAATTAAGAAGATACATTAAAAAGATCAAATCGGAAGGTTACGATGCTACACAATATATCGTCGATCTGCACGGCAAGATTGCCTTTTGTCTTGTCAGCGTCATTCTGGTTGTCCTTGGAGCTTCCTTCTCACTAAAATCCTCTGTAAGAAGCAGCGGTTTAGGCCACAGCATCGGTCTGGGAATCATTATCGGCTTCTCTTACTGGGTTGTTTTCGCCTTTACAATGTCTCTAGGGCACTCCGGAACGTTACCACCCTTTATTGCCGCCTGGTTTGCCGATTTCCTCTTTGCGGTTTTCGCAGTAGTCATGTTTCTTCGCGCCAAAATGTGACCTATCACTAGTAACGATAGTAATCGGGTTTAAATGGCCCATCGATGGAAACACCAAGGTACTTCGCCTGTTCATCGGTCAGCCTGGTCAGCCTGGCGCCCAGACGACCGAGATGCAATCTTGCCACCTCCTCATCAAGAACCTTGGGCAACGTATATACACCGATCTTGTAGTCTTTTGTCGCCAGTTCAATTTGAGCCAAACATTGGTTGGTGAAACTGTTGCTCATCACAAAGCTGGGATGGCCTGTGGCGCATCCCAGATTAACCAATCGGCCCTCGGCAAGAACAATGATGGAGCGGCCGGATTTTAATGTCCATTTATCCACCTGCGGTTTGATATTTTCTCTTTTGCAGCTTTCGCTTTTCTCCAGATAGCTCATCTCAATTTCACTGTCGAAATGGCCGATATTGCAAACAATGGCTTCATCCTTCATTCTTTCCATGCGCCTGCCCGTAATGACATTACAGCAACCAGTTGCCGTAATGAAAATATCCGCCTCGGAAACGACATCTTCCAGAGTTTTTACTTCGTACCCTTCCATAGCTGCCTGGAGCGCACATATAGGATCGATTTCCGTTATGACCACGCGGGCTCCAAAACCACGCATAGACTGGGCACAACCCTTGCCGACATCGCCATATCCGCAAACCACAACAGTTTTGCCCGCGATCATGACATCCGTCGCGCGCTTAATGCCATCCGCGAGGGATTCCCTGCATCCATATAGGTTGTCAAATTTTGATTTCGTAACGGAATCATTGACATTAATAGCAGGAAAAAGGAGTTCCCCCGATTTTTGCATCTGATACAGTCGATGCACCCCGGTTGTTGTTTCCTCTGAAACGCCGCGAATGCGGGAGGCGATGTCATGCCATCGTTTGGGATTTTTTTTTATGCTATGAGCCAGCCGCTCCATGATGATCTGCATTTCTTTATTGTTCTGCTTTTTCTTTAATAGAGCAGGATTGGCCTCCACCTTGACCCCCTGATGAACAAAAAGCGTCGCGTCGCCTCCGTCATCTACAATCAGATCCGGTCCGGAACCATCCGGCCAGGTCAAGGCTTGTTCCGTACACCACCAATATTCTTCCAACGTTTCTCCCTTCCATGCAAAAACAGCGGCCGAGCGCGCTTTCGCTATCGCAGCGGCGGCATGATCCTGTGTGGAAAAGATGTTACACGACGCCCACCTGATATCCGCGCCTAAAATCTTGAGGGTTTCTATGAGCATAGCCGTCTGGATAGTCATGTGCAAACTTCCCATAACTTTCAAGCCTTTCAATGGTTCGCCGGATCCATACTTTTCCCTTACGGCCACAAGGCCAGGCATTTCATTGACGGCAAGCTCCATCTCTTTCCTGCCCCAATCGGCCAGATGGATATCCGCGATCTTATGCTTAAGCGATGGCTTGAGCTCTTCAATTTTCATTTAATTTCCCCCTTCACACTGGACAGTGCAAAAATTGACAAAATCGTAAAAAGTCAAAATTCGCGGGTTTTGTCATGGTGAGCCCTTCGGCCGGCTCAGGATGACATCTCCGCCTTTTTACGAGACCATCAGAATTACCACATGATCGCAATGAAATTTATGTTTTTTTCTCATGAACTTCCGCCGTCCGTTTTAACTCATCCACCATATCCGCTTTTTCCCACGGATAGTCGTCCATGAAAAGGGTTTTGGGAATCTTCCGGTATAAATCCCCATTGAGCAAATCGAACTTCTCGATCATCCCGCGGGGAGACAAATCGAAATATTCCTTTATCATCATTTCAATCTTATTATTGGAAATGATTCCTGTGCCGAAGGTGTTCACATAAATAGAAACAGGTCTAGCAATGCCGATCGCATAGGAAATTTGAACGGAACACTTCTTTGCCAATCCTGCCGCAACAATGTTTTTTGCCACATAACGCGCCCCGAAAGTTGCCGAACAATCCACCTTCTCCGGAGATTTATTAACAACGGAGCCGCCTCCCAGCTGGGCTCCAGGGTATCCGCCGTAAAGCTGCACAACAAGTTTACGTCCGGTAACCCCTGAATCGGCGGCGCTGCAAGAATTTATAGCCTGCCATTCCCCTGTAGGATTGAAAAGGAATTCGGTTTTCTCATCCACCCACTTGCCCAGGCAATCCCATGCAATTTGCCTTGCCTGCGGCTCTATGCTTGCTCGAAAATTATTAGGAACCTGTCGGTAATCGATCGCATTGGACATAAGAACAGTAGCAACCCTCAGCGGCACGCCATCATCGGTGTATTCTACGGTTATTTGGCCCTTCCCATCCGGCGCGAAAATGGGGTTGCCGCATCCCTCAAAGGCCCTCATCATTGTGTTTACCAAAACATAAGGCAAGGGCAACAGTTCCGGCGTTTCATCGCAGGCAAAGCCGTAGATAATTCCCTGATCGCCTGCGCCGATTTCCTTATATTTGCCGAGATCTGCACGGGTGCCGATATTGATATCCTGAGACTGGGGAATAATCGTATTGAGAATGCCCATTGAATTTCCGTTCAGACCAAGATAGTAATCGCAATATCCTATGGCTAAAACCGTCTCCCGGACTATTTTTTCTATGTCCACATAGACGCGCGTGGCAACTTCGCCGCCTACAATGCAAAGGCCCTTACCCAAAAATACCTCAATGCCGCAATGAGGCATTGTATCAATAGTCATGCCCACCCTGTTTTCTTCATCCAAAATAGCCGCTATGATATTTGCCGCTATGGAATCGGAAACGATATCCGGATGTCCCACCTTGACGCTTTCTGATGTGATTTTCATATCATATCTCCTATAAGTTATTAAACGAGCAATGCCCTCCCCCAATCATTTTTTAATTTCGGCCCTTCTCGCCATCTAGTTGGTGAAGAGGATTCAGCTTGTCAGGGGAGACCTTCGACAAGCTCAGGATGACATTGGCATGGTGAGCCTACCGAACCATCAAATACACGAACCCTCTTAATCCATCAACTCATTTGTAGATGATCCTTAATTTTTAATTGTTTCTGAGGTGTTACAATTCCCATAGAAACGATGAGCGTGAAGGCATCTTCAACAGACATATCCATGGAAACAACATCATCTTCCGGAACCATAACGAAATACCCCGAAGTGGGATTGGGCGTGGTCGGCACAAATACACCATAACACAGCTTCCCAACATTCTGCTGAACTTCAGAAGGACAATGGCCCGTTATAAATCCTATTGAATACATTCCTGCACGGGGAAACTCCACCATCACAACCCTTTTGAAACTCTCTTTCTTATCGCTTATGAGGCCATCTACGATTTGCTTAATCGGTTGATACAGACTCCTCACCACCGGAATTTTTTCAATGAAAATCTCCCATAAGTTAAAAACTTTTCTCCCTAAATAACTCTCAGTCACCAGACCACAAATGAAAATGAGCGCCGCCGTAATAATGATGCCAAGGCCGGGTATATGAAAACGCAAAAGCGCATCCGGATGATACCTGTCAGGGAGGAACATCAACCAGCTGTCTATCATACCGATGATTAAAAAAAGGATGTATATGGTCAATCCGATGGGAATGATGACGGCAAGTCCCGTTAAAAAAATGCCTTTAATTGTTTTTCTCAACGCTTATAAACCCCTGACAGAAGTAGAATTGCTCATTTAACAAATAGAAAATATGTTTTCAATAGTTATTTAAAAACAAAGGCGAGGGCTAAAAAAACTTGCCTCGCCTTTACAAATAATAAGCGCTAAAGCATTGTTAACTTTTATGGGCTTGTCTTTTTGATCTTATTTTGTCCATCAACAAGCACGCATTGGGGCGCCCATTTTTTAGCAATATTGTCTTCCACCATAACATACGTGGCAATAATAATAATATCCCCCTTGGAAACTTTTCGGGCTGCCGCGCCATTCAAGCATATAACTCCTGAATTTTTCTTGCCCTTAATCGCATAAGTTGAGAATCTCTCCCCATTCGACACGTCATATATGGATACCTGTTCGTATGGGAGAATATCCGCCGCTTTCATGAGACTTTCATCGATGGTTATGCTCCCCTCATAGTGGAGATCGGCATCCGTCACCGTCGCCCGGTGGAGTTTCGATTTAAGCACAACTCTTTGCATGGTGTTAACCCTCCTTTTCCAAAGGATTATTCCTTTCGGTTTAAATTTACGCTGGCACAGGAAGTTCCTCTCCAAAGACGTAATTGTCAATCAACCGCGTTGAACCGATCCGAACGGCTAAAGCCAAAACTGTTTCTTTTTCAATAAATGTTACACCCTCCAAAGTCTGCGTGTCACAAATTTTGATATAATCAATTTCGGTATAAGGATGTTTCGATATAAATTCTTCAATTTCAGAAACAATATCGCCGGCAATTCTTTGCCCCTGGTCATAGAGTTTTTTTGCCATTTTCAGTGAACGACTTAAACTCAATGCCGACTCCATTTCACACGCTTTCAAGTAAATATTTCTAGAACTCATGGCCAAGCCGCTGGCTTCCCGCGCGGTTTGCATGCCGATGATTTCGATATCCATATTGAGGTCCTGCGCCATCAGCTTTATGACAACATATTGCTGAAAATCTTTTTTACCAAAGACAGCCACACGAGGCCTTACTATGTTAAACAGTTTTGCACAAATTGTCGCAACTCCTCTGAAATGACCTGGCCTGGAGGCGCCGCAAAGCTTTTCTGTCACTCCTTCAACATTCACATAAGTCTGATAATGTTCCGGATACATTTCTTTAGTGGAGGGGGAAAAAATTACATCAACACCAACGCTTTCCGCCAGAGTTTTGTCCCTTTCAAAATCCCTGGGGTATTTCTCAAAGTCCTCACCCGCTCCAAACTGTGTAGGATTAACATAAATGCTGACAACAACAATATCCCCTCTTCTTTTTGCTTCCCTCATGAGGCTAAGATGGCCTTCGTGAAAGTATCCCATTGTTGGAACAAAGGAAATAACCTTCCCCTGCCTTCTAAAGAAAGTGGATGTGCGCTGCATTTCCTCAATTGCTTCTATAATCTGCATTGCTCTAAGATAAAACCCACAAAAAAAGCCTCCCCGTCATGGACGAGAGGCTTCATTTCCAGCTTTTTTTGCTTATAACGGCCCTCCGTCCCAGTCCGTTAATCGCGGATCCAAGCGGTCAGCGAGCTCCTATCATAAGAAATATCAATCTGTCAAGAATTTTATTTTCTCCTAAAGCCCCTCCCTTGACCACTCAAAAACGCGCAACCGCATACTTCGTGCGTTGGTTTTCTCCAGCCATTTTTTCTCTTACCATCATGAGCATAAAATGCAGGCGATTCAAATGGTTGACCTCGCTGGCCCCTGCATCCATATCGAGGAAAAGAATGTTGGCTTCAGGGTATAATTTCTTCACCCTTTTTTCCATACCTTTTCCTGTAATATGATTGGCGAGGCAACCGAACGGTTGCAGACAGATAATATTACTGATCCCACTTTCCAGCATCGCGATCATTTCCCCTGTCAAAAGCCATCCCTCCCCCGCCTGATTGGCAAGAGATGTCGCCCTGCTTGCCGACAAGGCGAGAGTTTTTATCCCTCTGTTTTTTCTATAGTAATTGAAGTCCCCCATGACTTTTTCCACCTGTAGTAAATAATAATTCGCGTAACGCTCACTGATTCTGTTTGAAATCATATCCTTGAGGGAACGTTTTAAATAAACACGTTGATTAAATTCCTCATTGGCAAAACGTTGGGTAAAAAATGCCGGCAAAGGCGGTATAACCACCTCTACTCCCTGCTGCATCAGCCATTCCACTATATGGCTATTGGCGAAAGAATTATACTTTACAAAAATCTCCCCCACCACTCCAATCACAGGCGCCATCTTGTTGTGCGTTTTAACACGATTGAAATCGCGCACCGCACATTTGAGCATCTCAATAAAACATTTGAATTTACCCTCAACAAAAAGGGGTTCCATGTCTGTCATGTATCGTTTCTGTATCTGTAAGGCATCGCCGGGATTCACTTCATACGCCGCTGTAGCGTAATACATCCTGGCCAGCGCTTCGCCAAAAACAACGCCCAGGGCCAATCTTTTGACCAATTCTCTTCTGTCAATATTGAAATTTGCTGCCACTTCCGTATCATCCGCCGATATAGACAACACGGGAACATCTCCAAATCCCGCACGGACCAAGGCTTTTTTGGTTAAAGGCAAATAATTGGAGGCGCGGCATTGCCCAAAGGTCTGAGTCAGCATAACAGCCGTGTTTTGGGGATCATATTTGCCGGATTGGAAAGCCTTGATAATATCCCCGATTACAATAACAGCAGGATAACACATATCATTATTTACATATTTCAGACCCACATCAACGGAAGACCTGTCCTGAGGAGCTAGCGATTCCACTTTATATCCAAGGGCGCTAAATGAAAAAGATATCAATGGCGAATAAAGGGAAGAAACACATGGCACAATAATAGTTTGCTGCCCATCTTTTCCCGAAGGGGAGCTTAGTCTCTTATCAGGTTGATTCTCATGATGACAATCAAATAAAGATTTCTCTTTAATAGTTTCCAACATCGTCCTCAATCGAATCTTTGTGGCGCCAAGAGCGGTGATCTCGTCCATCTTTATCTGTGCATAAATTTTCCCGGCCCGCGACAGGATATCCCTCACCTCGTCCGCGGATATGGCGTCAAGACCACATCCAAACGAGGTCATCTGGACCATCTCCATCCTTGGATTTCGACTGACATATTCTGCCGCCTCGAGTATTCTGTTGACATATGCCCATTGGCTTAAAATATTGTAATCAGCCGAGGGCATTTGCCCGTCGAAGGGGATGGCGTCCTCGGAAATAACATCAACGCCTAATTGCGCCAAAAGCTCTGGAATGCCGTGATTAATGAAAGGATCGACATGGTACGGCCTGCCTGCCAAGACAAAGACTATGGAATCTTTCCCTTGAGCTTCCTTAATAATTCTTTCAGCTTCATCACGAACGCTTTTTTTAAATTCTTTTTGGGCGTTTATCGCCAGGCAAAGCGCTCTGTCAACGCTTTTCATGCCCACTCCGTAAGGTTTGACAAAATGGTAAAGCTGTTTTCTCAACAAAGCCGTATTTCTGAAATCGATCACAGGCTTGTCAATCGGTATGCCATAGGCGTCTTCAGGATCCACCGCGCTTTCTAAAACATCAGGATAACCTGTTATTATGGGACAATTATAACTATTTTGAACATGAGCATGCTCTTTTTGCTCATAAACCACTACCGGATAAAATATCCTGTCAACCCCCTTTTCCACGAGGTTTAAAATGTGACCGTGGGCAAGTTTTGCAGGCAGACAAATATTCTCGGACATGATCGTTGCCATGCCCTTTTCAAACAGCTTCATGGATGACGGATCGGAAGCGGCCACCTTAAAACCGCAAGAAACTAAAAAGGCGCGCCAGAAGGGGAAATTTTCATAAATATTCAGCGCTCGCGGGATGCCGAAAGTCAAGATGGGCGTTCCCTCCGGAGCCATAGGACGATCAAAGAGTCTTTTTTCCTTTAGTTTTATAAGATTTTCGCCGGCTTTCTCAGATGCCTCCCCATTGCTAAAGTATCGCTCACATCGGTTGCCGTAAAAATAATGGCGTCCGTTGCCAAACTTAAGTTCCGTGACGCAACACCGATTTTCACATCCCTTGCAGTCAAGGAATCTCCTCCTTGATATCTTGACTTCATTATCCGCTCTCAATCCTTTAAATTTGGACTCCTGCGCTTGATTTTCCATATAGTTGGAATAAGCCGTCAAGGCGGCGCCATATGCGCCCATTAATTCCGAGACATCCGCTCTTATCGCCTCTTTGCCGAGGAGCAATTCCAGGCATCTCAAAACAGCGTGGTTTTTAAACGTTCCGCCCTGTGCGACGATGACATCTCCCAGAACTTTTGTATCACTTAGTTTCAGTACTTTATACAGCGCATTTTTTATGACGGAGTATGCGATGCCCGCCGCAATATCACGAACAGCGACTCCCTCGCGCAAGGCTTGCTTAATCTTCGAATTCATAAACACGGTGCAGCGGGTTCCCAGATCATAAGGAGCATCAGCCTGACAGGCTAATACTGAAAATTCATCCACGCTGTAACCCAAAGACCGAGCCAGTGTTTCTATAAAAGAACCACAGCCTGATGAACATGCTTCATTAAGCTGTATATCGGAAACAAAACCATCACGGACAAATATGGCCTTCATGTCCTGTCCGCCAATATCGAGAATAAATGAAACCTTTTCGTTAAAATGCCTGGCGGCGCGGTAGTGCGCTATCGTTTCAACAACGCCATCGTCTATTCCAAAGGCAGCCTTGATCAACCCTTCTCCGTATCCCGTTACTGCCGCTCTTGCGATTTTCGGCATAACGTCCGCACCCTTACCTGCCTGCGCGCCGCACGCGGATAAGCACTCTGTGTAGAAAAAATTCAATCCTTTTCTTACCGCCTGCAGAGAATCTCCATCGTTCGATGTATAGTAACTTAGCGATATTCGCTTCCGATCATCGATAAGCGCCATTTTGGTTGTTGTAGAGCCGCTGTCGATCCCCAAAAAACATGATTTGCCCGAAAGATCACGGGGGGACACCCTTTCGACGGTATATTGTTTATATTTTTCTTGCCAATGTCTCCTTTCCGCATCGTCACGAAACAGTGGAGGCAATGAATTACTTCTCCGTACACCTATAGAACTTGTCTTTTTAAAATGATCCGTGCAGGACGCAAGATTTACCGTGTAAACATCGTCATGAAAAAGCGCTGCTCCCATCGCGGGAATCAATTCCGGAGCATGACAGGAAACAATATCTCTTGACGGTTCTAAAGAAAGAATATTAACAAACGCCTTGCGCAAATTCGGAAAAAATGTCATTGGTCCGCCGGCGAAAAGGACCTTTTTTTCTATCCTGCTGCCGCGTGTCAACGCAGCTATTGTCTGAAGAGCCACCGCATGAAAAACGGACGCCACAACATCAGCCTTTGAAACTTGGCTGCTCAGCAGGGCTTGCACATCTGTCTTTGCAAACACGCCGCAGCGCGAAGCGACTGTGTATATGTTTTTGCTTTCGCCAGCCAATTTGTCTAGATCCGCAAGGGGAACATCCAGCAACACGGCCATTTGTTCTATAAAGGCGCCCGTACCTCCGGCGCAGCTGCCATTCATCCGTATATCGGGGTAAAATTCATCATCAAATAGTATGACCTTCGAGTCTTCCCCCCCGATTTCGATAACCGTTCTTACATCGGGATATTCATGCCTGACATATTTTGCCGAAGACACAACTTCCTGTATAAAGGGAAATCCATCTGCCTCCGCAATGCCCATCCCGACGGAACCGGTAAATGCCATATCCAACGCTGCATGACCCAACAGCTGCTGTGCCTCCTCGAACATCATATGCAAAGTGTCATGAATCATGGCATGGTGGCATCGATAACGGGAAAAGACCATGTTATTCCCTCCATCGAAAATGACCATTTTGGCTGTTGTGGAACCGATATCAATGCCCGTTGGAAAACTGTTTTTCATAAACATTTCAATACCATGAAATAGTCTTTTATTGTGCAGTACGTATCTACTAAACAAACAATCCATGACTCCATGTAGCGAGGCGGGAAAAGGGTAAGGGGCCACATGTGTTTTTTGATAATATCTTTTTCCTTGGAAGAAAGAGCTGTAATCTCTTTTGCATTTTTCAAAGAGATTCTTGGATGATAAATACCGTGCAATCGCGGCCCCTCATGCCACCAGTCATAAAAGAAGAGATCGTGCAGTATTGCGCCTCGAACAACGGCGACGTGATCGAGGGAAAGTCTTTTAGCCAGCAAATAACTAATCCAGGCAACCTCAAGAGAATGTTCCAGCCTGTTGACATCACTATGATGCCGAAAGCGGGACAATTTATCAACATCAGGATGTTCGGTCAGATGTCCGGCTATGCCGCTGAACTCTTGCCATGCATCGCCTCTTGTATGGGATTTTCGCTTTCGATAAGCCCTTATTGATTTATAGAATGCGTCAACGCCATCGATAAGCATTACGGACAGAACAATAAGCAGCAAAGTATTCATAAACATCCCCTCCAGAAGACCTTGTAACCTCAGGGAGAAAGGCAGCAACAGCCACTCAAAAACAAAGGCAAGAATGACCCAGCATATAGAGTATTTAAGGCACACATAACCTCTAACGTTAAAAGGCTGATTGCTATAATCCCAGAGACGCTTGTGGAAATAATTATCGAAGATATAACCTATGCTCAATTCCAGAGAGGTGGTTACGAGAAGATAAATCAGTCCTCTGATAAAGATGCCGCTTGCCTGAAAATTGTCTATGACAATATAAAGAATAACGGCCCCAGCGCCATATATAGGAAGGTAGGGCCCCTTCAAGAAACCGGGATTAACAGCTCCACGCGTCCGTACCGAACGATAGATAAATTCAAGAACCCAACCCAAAATAGAGAACAGGGAAAATATATAGACATAATCCAACATTTTATTGGGCATATTGCTTTTCCTCTTTCTTGCTCAAAATTCCTTTGCAAAGGATATCAAACAATCCATCCAGCTCTCTGTCCATATCTCCTCGATTACCCTGCTCCAGGGCCAAACTAAGCTCCAGGCCTCTAATAAGGCGACCGATAGCTCTAACCGTCAAAACAACGTTGTCCCCATAGAAGACTCCTTCTTTTGCCCCGTCTTCAAGGATTTTCTGGAGAATTTTCGTTTCTCTTTCGAAAAAAAGTTCCCTGACGTTCTTTACTTTAGAAGAAATGGGAATATTCCAGTCATGATAAACATCAAGAACACTCATAGCTTCTCGCATTTGGCGAAATCTTGTATAGATAAAAGCTTTGAACTTCTCCAGCGGAGACTTTACCTGCTCAATGGCATCTGACAATTTTTCTATAACCTCGTTGGCCTGTCGCTTCAACACCTCGATATAAACCTGATCCTTGTTTCCGAAATAATTGTAGATCGTCGCCTTGGCAACCCTTGCCCTTTTAGCCACTTCATCCAAATTTGTCTTCCTGATGCCGTAGCGATCAAACATTTGTTTTGCTGTGCTTAAAATAGATTCTTTCTTGTCCTGTCTCATGATATTCACCTTTAATTTGTAAGTTTATACTAAATTTGTCTAAAAGTATAAATTCTACGAAACCAAAAGTCAAGAGAAATTCCTCGACCGAAGTTTTATTGATGAACTAGTAAAAAGTCCCGATTGTCATCCTGAGCTTGTCGA
>DHHR01000073.1:20035-29393 GCA_002403385.1 Syntrophaceae bacterium UBA4767
TCAAGTCAAGCACGGAATGACGGCAAGGCGATTTAATCACAAATTCAAAGGTCTCATTACATCATGCTTCGACGAGGCTGTCCTGATCTCGCCGAAGGGCTCAGCATGACAGCCTATATTAAATTCGACTTTTTACGAGTCCGTCTTTATTGACTTTTCCTCAAAATAAACAGATAAGTGGCTCTTTGATCCGATTATTTTACTTTTTGTTTAATTTATCTTTCACCATGCGATAAAACGTTAAACCAGATAACATCCATTCAGAGAAAAGACGACTTCGCAGTGGGGAAAAATGCAAACATTTGAAAGTGTTAGAGCTAATGATTTTATGACCGCATAAATGGCATATCTTTTGCTAACATTTTAACCATTAAAAATTCTCTTTCCCCCGGCGGCATTTTATGTTAAGTGGGGCCGAGAAAGAGCGATAAATTTATCATGAAAGGAGATAATAAAAGATGTTAGGGAAATTCGGGAAGGGGTTATTAACAATTTTTTCGGCGATTTTTGCGGTGTTGATTTCTAGCCATGTCGTATTTGCTGTGGAAGCTATCCCCGCAGGAGAGTCTTATACCAAAGTCTTATTCGCCATGGGAGCCATGATTGCGGCTGGTTTTGCAATGGGTGTGGGAGCGATAGGAGCTGCTTTGGGAATTGGTTCTGCCGCAAATGCCGCTTGTCAAGCTGTTGGAAGAAACCCCGGGGTGCAGGGAAAGATATTAATGACCATGCTGGTCGGAATGGCTATGGCCGAATCGATTGCCATTTACTGCTTGGTTATCGCATTAGTTCTTCTCTACGCAAACCCCTATATGAAGTATTTTCTCGTTGGTTAGTCTATAAATATAACAAACAAAAAAACTAACAACGATTAGGGGGAAATGTAATGACAGAAACTAATAAAGATAAGCGCTTATTCACTGTAGGGAGGGTGTTCTTCCTGCTTATCGTAATCCCCTTATCATTAATGGCTGTTCTCATCGCCAATGGCATATTCAAATTAGGGGTTACATTTAAGGAGAGGGCTGTTATGGCCCTCGACCAGAAATCTCAGGAAGAAATTAAAATACGCGCCATAAATATAGCTGATGACGTTGCGACCTTTCTTAAGGAAAGAGAAAAAGATTTGATGAT
Source organism: Syntrophaceae bacterium UBA4767 (assembly GCA_002403385.1). Taxonomy (GTDB): domain Bacteria; phylum Desulfobacterota; class Syntrophia; order Syntrophales; family UBA4767; genus UBA4767. Next base: position 21,170 of record DHHR01000073.1, read on the forward strand.
CTCAACGATCATACCGCTAAATGATGCCGCTTTTAAAACGTTTGTTCAGGAAAACAAACGCGCCGTGTGGGTGAAAGAAAATAATAAAATTCAGCAGGTGATGGCCCGTCTTTACAGCGAAATGTCCTTTATAGACAAAAATGGGAATGAGCAGATAAAAATCTTAAATGGTGAAATTGTTCCTAAGAGCAAGCTTGTAAACGTTGCAAATGTCGCGAATACGACTTACAAAAATGAAGATTATTTCCTTAAGGCCAAGAACCTTGCCAAAGGCGAAATTTACGTTTCACCTGTTACAGGGTTGTATGTCAATAGAAGTGAATTTGAGAAGGGAAAACGTTTCTCCGGCGTTATTCGTTTTGCGACCCCCATTTTCGACAAAAGCGGTTTTTCCGGCGTTATCATGTCAGCCTTAGATTACCGACATCTGGCAGGATTCACCGATCATGTGATTCCCACCCAAGCAGAGTATGTCTATGAGGCCGATGCGGCATCCGGAAATTATGCTTATATGGTAAGCAATAAGGGTTTCATCATATCGCACCCGAATGACTATCATATACAAGGTTTAAACGCAGAAGGCAATCTTGTTCCCCCCATTACGGAAGCCGATGCGGCAAATCTTTCCAAGAAGGACGAGCAAGTTCTGAACCTCAATCTCCTTGGGTTCATGGATCCAAACTTGCCGGAAGTAGCCAAAGAAGCTGCGAAAGGTAAAGCCGGCCTTAGAATGTATCAGTTTGGTGGAAGAACGAAGTTTGTGGCATTCGCGCCGATCAAATTCTATTCCCCAGAATTTTCAAAACCCGCGGGGTTCGGATGGATTGGTTTTGGAGTTGATGTTAATACATTCAATGAATTAGCCACACAAACAACTCAAAAAGTTGAAAAAGAAACAAAAGCATGGACAACAACCATTATTCTGATCCTAATCGCTTCAATGATCCTATTGTTCTTGATCGCCTCCATCCTGGCCAGAGGCATATCTCGTTCCATTCAAATGGAGGTTCCTCCTGAATCACAGGAAATCGGATACGATGAGGAAGAAAAAGAATGATTAAATTGTAAAATGCAACTCCTTTGAAGCCGGAAAGTTTAGTTCTTTCCGGCTTTTCTTTTTTCCTTATGATTCAATTCAAATAAAAAGCCCTTTAATGAGTTTTGTGAGGCTGAGCATGACTCCCCCTACAAGGACAATCAAAGCTCCTGATGGAAGTTCAGAGTAATATGAAAGAAACAGACCGACGACACAAATAAGAATCCCAAGCAATACCGAAAGGAACATGATTCCTTTAAAATTCATGGATACTTCACTGGCGATGGCGACGGGAATGGTCAGCAAAGCAAGAACCAATATTATGCCAACAACTTGAATGAGCGTTACAATTGAAATGGCCACCAAAACAAGCAATCCCCGGTTAAGAGCCTTCACCGGCAATTGCTTGGCCCGGGCGTAATCCTCATCAAACGCAATCAGGACAAATCCTCTGAAAAATATGAAAACCGCAATCGTCACAATCAAGACCAAAACCGACGTATTTATCAAATCAGGGGATGATACAATCAGAACATTCCCAAATAAAAAACTCATCAGATCCGGCGCATATCCCGGTGTCAGATAAATAAAAATGATTCCCAGCGCAACGCCAATGGCCCACAAAATTCCAATGATAAGATCGTTTCTATGCAACCTGTCATTTCCCATCTCAGCTATAATGAGGGCGTTAAGAAGAACGAATGCCACCGCGCCATACAGTGGTTTAATGCCCAGCCAATAAGCGATTCCCAATCCTCCAAAGGCTGCATGACTCAAACCGCCGCTTATGAATACCATGCGTTTCGTTACAATGAACGGTCCGACGAGGCCACAGACAATGCTGGCCATTATGCCGGCAATAATCGCATTTCGCATGAACTCATAGGACAGGATATCTTGCATGATCAGTGGTGCTCTTTCAATAAGGTGTGGGGAATTCCATGTCCCAGCAATTCGACAGGACATCCGTAAACCTGCTCTAAGGTATGAATATCCAGCTCTCCTCGTTTGTGAAAGAAAAGGGTCCTGTTCAGGCAGGCAATATGCTTATAGGTATGCGCAAATGGCGTAGGATCATGAGTTATCGCCACAACGCACATCTTTTCATTAATCTCTTCCAGCAAATCCAAAAGGGTCGCCTTGGAGGTTATATCAATGGAGGCGGTCGGCTCATCCAGAAACAATGCCACAGGTTCCGAGACAAGGGCGCGGGCAATGAGAGCCTTCTGAATTTGTCCGCCGGAAAGGGCGTTAATATTTGAGCGCCTTTTGTTGTATAAACCTAGCTTTTCAAGAATAATACTCGTTTTTTCGATGTCATCTCTTGATAACCTTTTCAGGTAATTTTCTCCATTGATGCAACCCGTTAAAACCATATCGAAAGTGGAAACAGGAAAGTTTCTGTTAAAGCCGGAAAACTGCGGTACATATCCTAAACGGTTGGCTATGGCGCCATGAAAATGAATCTCACCTTCCCAAGGCTTCAAGATTCCCAGAATGAGCTTGATAAGCGTTGTTTTGCCGCCCCCATTGGGACCAATGATTAAAATAAAATCATGCGGAGCAATCTCAAATGTGACGTTTTGCAAAACAGGATTTTCCCCATATCTGAATGACAGATTTCGAACGCTGATAAGCTTTTGCATATCATCTTCTCAATGCGGGGCTTAATAGATCCGCAAACCGCTTCATGTTGTTAAGCCAATCCTTATCCAAAGGATCCACCTCCTGCAGCTTTCCACCGATTTGTCGGGCAATGGCTCCGGCGCTTTTGCTATCAAATCCTTTTTGAACAAAAATAACCTTTATGCCCTTTTTTTTCGCTACATCGATCATTTTCTTGATATGAAAAGCGTTGACGGGTTTCCCCTCTTCTTCGATGGCCAGTTGATTCAGCCCATAATTACGGGCAAAATACCCCCACGCAGGGTGGAAAACCATAAAATAACACCCTTCTTTTCCAGCCAGTGTTTTTCTTATATGATTCTCCAGCTTCTGAATATCATTCAGGAAAACATCAAGATTTTTCCTGTAATACTCTTTGTTGACCGGATCAGTTGCCCCCAGAGCCTGACAAATGTTTTCAGCCGCGCCTTTGACGACCGAGACAGAAAGCCAAACATGAGGATCCTCGCGATCTTTGGTCAAACCTTCTGACATATTAACAATCTTAACTTTATCTTTCTTTGAAGACAAAAAATCAAGGCATCTCTCTTCAAAAGGAAACAACGCCGCATCTCCCAGTTTAAAATAAATTTTTACGTTTGACATTTCCCTTAACTGCCGGGGCGTCGGTTCATAGATTTCATGATTGGCGCTTGGAGGAAGGAGAACCTGAGCACAAACCCGCTGTCCTCCTATTCTTTCCACAAAATAGGCCTGCGGCAAAACACTGACTCCCACGTTTATCTTCTCAAGCGCAAGAACGCTGGAAACAAAGGTTAAATTAAGTAAAACAATATTTATAAGTATTGCCGCCGGAACAGTTAATGTTTTCCTTATAAAATCCATATCGCAATCCCTACAATATCTTGTTAATAATCTCTTCCCGAATTTCCCTGGCATCTTTATCATCTCCCTTAGCAAAGTTATGTTTCCCGCTTATTTAAGCATTGACTGCAAACACCCGTAATATTGACATTGATTTGTTCCATCGAAAAGTCATATTTTTTCGAGAGCAAACCGCGCAGCGGAAGAAAGACAAAAGGCGCGATGCAAAATATGCCCCCGCATAATCTGCAATTCAAATGAGGGTGAACAGGATGATGCACGCACGCCGCCTCATAATAATGAATACCCTGACATGTCGCTATCTCCCGGATGAGAGCTTCACGCTTGAAAGAATTTATTATCCTGTAAATCGTAACCTTGTTAATCTTCAGTTTCTCTTCCTTTAACTGATCAAGAATCTCAGTGACACAAACAGGCCGCCCCACGCGAAGCAGTATTCGCAAAACGGCCATGCGTTGAGCTGTTTTGGGCAGTGAAGTCTTTGCAATCATTATCTTTGCGTCACAACATGCATCTTGTTTATACATATTTGTTTCCAATAACATAAACGCAACTGACTTGCAAATAAATGCCTAAATTCCTGTTGCTTCAATTTTCAGCCGCGCTGCGCCAAAAACAAATCTCTCCCTTGCCATATTCGGTTTTTTTTGGTAGCGTGCAACGAGCCGAAGCAATACAACCCGATGAGAGGAAACCATCAATCATGGGCAAAAAATCCTCGCTACATATAGCGAAAGACGTGCTGAAGATGGAAGCCGAAAGCATCTTGAAGCTTACCAGCCGATTAGATGATAACTTCTCCAGGGTGGTGGATATCATTTCCAAGATCAAAGGACGGGTTATTGTTACGGGGATTGGCAAATCAGGTCTTATCGGGAAAAAAATTGTCGCTACCCTCACCTCCACAGGCACCCAGGCCATTTTCCTTCACCCCGTTGAAGGTCTGCACGGCGATCTCGGCATTGTTACCAAAGACGACGTTATCCTTGCAATTTCCAATAGCGGAGAGACCCACGAGTTGAATCTGATTATCGAAAGTGTCCGAAACATCGGCACACCCCTTATCGCCTTTACCGGCGACGCAAATTCTACGCTGGCACGCTTGAGCGATGCGGTTGTAAACGTAGGCGTTGAAAGGGAAGCCTGCCCTTTCGGTTTGGCGCCGACATCCAGCACAACAGCGGCTCTTGCCATGGGAGACGCCTTGGCCGTCGCTCTTATTGAAAAGAAAAACTTCAGCGAAAATGATTTTTATCGTTTCCATCCCGGTGGAAGCCTAGGACGACGATTGAGGGCAAAAGTGCGTGATGTCATGATAGGCGGAAACCAAACCCCCAAGGTTCCTCCAAAAACCACCGCCATCGAAGCCATTGCAGAAATGGATGAAAAAAATAAGGGCTTTGTTCTTGTCACAGACAGATCAAATCATCTGCTGGGCATCTTCACGGATGGAGATATCCGACGCGTCATACGACAAGGCGATAATCTCAAAAACAAAACCATAGATGAATTAATGACCCGATCTCCCAAAACTATTGCGGAAACCACATCTATAGCCCATGCTATTGAAACCATGCAGAAAAACGAAATTACCACCCTAATCGTCACAAACGAAAGGAATCAACTCAAAGGCTACATTCACCTCCACGATATTCTCGGCAGAGGGGGAACGCTGAAAATTTCTATCGATTCTTAACTTAAAAATCATCTCCAAATTATGACAAAATCGTAAAAAGTCAAAATTCGCGGGTTTTGTCATGGTGATCTCGTCGAACTGTCGCACCGTAACACCTTTTAAAGGTCGTTTATTATAGTTGACGGATGAAGAAAATCCAAGGAGGCTCACATTGCATGGGAGCCCCTTGTCAAATGTTCAGCTTGAAATAAGCCTTACCTTAGTTTATGCGGCATGCTTTCTGGCGAGTATGGTCACCATTTGGTCACAAAAACAGAAAAGGGGTCAACCAAAATTGGCTAACCCCTTGATTTTCATGGTAGGCGGTGCTGGGATTGAACCAGCGACTTCTACCGTGTGAAGGTAGCACTCTCCCGCTGAGTTAACCGCCCGCAAATGTGGTTCGTCTATAGCTTAAAGAATAGTCTTTTTCAAGAAAAAATTCCCTCCAATTTTCAGTCAACCCTTGTAGGTTTCCAGTAATTCCTTGTAAAAGGCAATCTTCCTATTTTGAAATAGATGATTGTCAACATGGAATGTTTTCCCTCCCCTGTTTTCCATGCCTATTCTGTTTGCGGTAATCGCGAATACATGGTTCTCCAGGCATCTTGTAACCATGGCGTCCTGACAGAAAGGAAGAACCAGATTAGCGCTATGGCAAATAACATCGGCGCCTTTCAGCGAAAGAATCCGCATGGATTCGGGGAAAAACCAGTCAAAGCAGATCATTATGCCAATTTTGCATGGCCCTATATCAAATACCGGAAAATCTCGATCACCAGGACAAAACCAAAGCGCTTCTTCATTGCATGATTTTTCTCCAAAAAACAAATAAAAAAAGCCATGGTTAGAGCCATGGCTTTTTGCTTAATTGTCAGCTTTTTACATCATCTCAAAGACACCGGCATCACGAAAGAACGAATCCTTGACCTATACCGATTATATTGTAAAGGATTCGTCCGCCATTTCGATGGGCATTTTATCGCCTACCTTGATAGCCTCACACCTTGCTTTGACGGTGGACAATGCATCCAGCGCAAAAAACTTCGCGGCTGCGATTTTTCCGGCATAGAAGGCCGCCTCCTGATTGTCATGAACCAGGGCTTGTTGTTTATCAATGGAATCGGCGCCTTTTTCCTTGTAAATTTCCTTCAATTTGTTTTCAGCGATACCCGCTCCCTGCAACAGAAAATGGCCCATCAGCACATCGCCCATGAGTTCCAGATAAGGAGAGGCATTCAACACGGGAATGAGGAAATTCGGGCTTTTCCCAAGACCGGCAAAAGTTATGGTAAGATCGACCAAAGCATTCACCGCCTCCTCCATGCGCGCGCCGTATTTTTTAAGGTCATCGCTCTGCTTTGCTTTGGCGACAGTCTCGTTTAACAAACCAAACAGGGTCATAACATTGGCGCCCTTTCGCTGCCCCAATTTTCTGCCTACCAGATCAAGGCACTGAATGCCGTTCGTACCTTCGAAGATGGTGGCAATCTTACAATCCCGCAAATACTGCTCAATGGGATACTCACGACAATAGCCATAGCCGCCGTAAACATCCATGGCCTTGGAACAGACCATGAAAGCCATGTCTGAGGCATATGCTTTGCAGAGCGGCGTAAGAAGTTCCACAAGGCCGTGCCATTTTTCTTTATCGGCGTCGTTCGTTGCTATGTGGGACATATCGAGACAATAGGCCGTGAAATAATTCAAGCTTCTGATCCCTTCAACGATAGCCTTCATGTACAGGAGATCCCGCCTTACATCGGGGTGTTGGATAATGGGCACAGCCTTTGCTTGGGGATTGCTCATTTCCCAAACAGGAACACCCTGTATCCTCTCTTTAGCGTACGCAACGGCATGTTCAAAAGCAACCGAGGCATAACCGAGGGCCTGCATCCCCACTTCTATTCTTGCCTCGTTCATCATGTTGAACATGACCTTTATGCCTTCCCGCTCCTTTCCCAGAAGCTCCCCGATGCAATTCCCGTTGTCCCCGAAGTTTATCGTACATGTGGCAGAGCCTTTTATGCCCATCTTATGCTCGACATTGCCCACATAAAGGTCATTGAGCTCGCCTAAGGCGCCATCGTCGTTAACTCTGTACTTGGGAACAATGAAGAGGGAGATGCCCCCTGTTCCCGGAGGATCTCCTTCGATCCTGGCAAGCACAGGGTGAATGATATTTTCGGTAAGGTCATGATCCGCGCCGGAGATGAAGCTTTTTGTCCCCGTAATGCTGAAACGACCATCCGGCAAGCGCCTTGCCGTCGTCTTCAGAGCGCCCACGTCGCTTCCCGCGCCCGGTTCCGTCAAGCACATTGTGGTTAGCCACTCGCCGGAGAACATCCTGTACATATATTTTTTCTTTTGCGCTTCCGTCCCGTACTTCTCAATCATACCCGCTGAGCCGTTAATCAAACCAGGATATATCACGAAGGGAAAATTCGCCGCCACAAAGAACTCGAGGCAGGAGGTAGCTATAACATGCGGCATTCCCTGCCCCCCCACTTCGGGAGATTTTGTCGGGCAAACCCAGCCGCTCTCGACATATTTTTTATAGATATCATGGAAGCACGCCGGAACTACGACCTTTCCATCCTCAAGATGGCACTCTTCCCTGTCTCCGGCAGTATAGCCGGGAAGCAATACGTTCAACGCCAACTTCTCCGATTCATTTTGCATCATCAATACCGTGTCTTTTGAGTAGTCCGCAAACTTCTCCGATTCGAACAGCTTCTCGACTTCCAACTGCTCAAAGAGAATAAACCGCATATCCCTCGTGTTAACCAAACCATTGCTCATTTCCTTTCTCCTTTCCTGCGATTTTCCAAAATATTATTGAATTATTTTACACCAAATGTCTTGGAACCTGTCTGCTTGCATCCGCACTCGCAGATGCGAGTTTTGAATCATTGATGCGAAAACTTCCCGTCAACAGTATATGGGCGAGACCTTTGAATTTGTGATTAAATCGCCTTGCCGTCATTCCGTGCTTGACTTGA